>CAISJJ010000417.1 GCA_903885595.1 uncultured Bacteroidales bacterium | reverse complement strand
AATGCCAGAACAATTCTGCCCAGTACTCTGGACGGTGATATTTTGTATGTCGATACCATAGGAGCGTATCTGAATATTTCGGATGGGAATATAAAAATCACGGCTCCGGGCGGCAATGTCATTGGTGAAGTCCGAATCGAACAGCTAAGAGAGATTGTGCTTACCGGGCCTGTCCAGTTAACAACCCAGGTGATGCAAACCTGTCTGAGAAATTCGATTCCGATTCATTACCTAAGCCTTGGTGGAATGTACCTTGGCGTTACGTCATCTTTTCTACATTATCATGGCCTGTTGAGAGAGGCGCAATGGAAGGCCCATTTTGACACGACCGTATCGTTTGAACTTTCCAAAATTGTCGTTATTTCAAAAATGGTCAACATGAGAACCATGATGATGCGGTATTTGAGGGAAGAAAATAACCTTGATGATGCAGTTCTTTTTGAAAATGTGAAGGGTTTGATAAAAAAGGCCAGATCAACCGAGAAGATAGACAGCCTGCGCGGGTTTGAAGGAATGGTTGCCAAAATTTATTTCAGCGAGTTCGGTCGGTATGTGAAACCGGAACAACGACTGTTATTTTTGTTTACCGACAGAAATCGGCGACCTCCCCGTGATCCAACAAATGCTTTGCTCAGCTTTGGATACAGCCTTTTGGCGAAAGACTGTACAGGAACGGCTTTGCGGGTGGGATTCGATCCATACTGTGGCTTTTATCACACCATGAGATATGGTCGTCCATCCTTGGCATTGGATATGATGGAGTTTTTTCGTCAACCAATTGTGGATTCTGTTGTATTGTCCTCCATCAATAATGGAGTTTTTAAAGAAAAAGATTTCCTTCAGTACCAGAATGTCTGTTATCTGAATGAAAAAGGACGTAAAAAATTCCTGGTACAGTATCAGATGCGAAAAAAAGATATGGTAACTCATCCCATGTTTCAATACCGGTTGAGTTATGAAAGAACAATCGAGCTTCAATTTCGGTTACTTGGCAAATATATTCTAAATGAAACAGACAGATACGAGGGATTTTATATCCGATGAAAAAAAACTATCTGGTCGGTTATGATATTTCGGATGAAAAACGTCTTGTAAAAATTGCAAAAATCATGCAGGGATATGGGGTAAGAATTCAATACAGTTTTTTCCATTGTCTGTTATCCGACAGACAGAAGGCAAAAATGAAGGAAAATCTTGGCAAAATTGTTAAAGAGGAGGAAGATCAGGTTATCATTTTACCGGTAACAGAAGCTCAGTTAAAAGGAATCGAATTTGTTGGCTTCAAGATCAATCTTCAGGCAGAGGGTATTATTATCGTATAAAATGCGGGATGTGTTGGAGAAACAAAAACCCAGGGAGATCCCGAAAATGCTGATTGTTTTTAATTTCAGTGTATTGTATAAGAACGAAATACATTATTTAAAAAATGTGGATATAAAATCATCAGTTTTTTTAGCCTCTCGCAAAATCAAGCACAACATACCATATTTATTTCACTTTCGAAGATGGCTGCCGGAACTCTCAAATTCCCTGAAAGGGATTGAAACAACAGTATCACCAGGATTAGATACCGCAGTTATTGAGCCGGAACTCTCAAATTCCCTGAAAGGGATTGAAACCCGTTGGTTTCCGCCGGGGGAATCATCAATCAAACGGCCGGAACTCTCAAATTCCCTGAAAGGGATTGAAACGGGGAATGCCAATCCCCAGGTGGATGAAACACTGCGCCGCGCCGGAACTCTCAAATTCCCTGAAAGGGATTGAAACGTTATGATAGTCGCATAAGCGGTTGGTATGTATCCACGCCGGAACTCTCAAATTCCCTGAAAGGGATTGAAACTGATCAGGTTGGAATAGTAACTATCGCCAATTGCGCCGCCGGAACTCTCAAATTCCCTGAAAGGGATTGAAACTCTTTTCTTTCATTTGTTTAATCTCCAATTTCTGTTGGCCGGAACTCTCAAATTCCCTGAAAGGGATTGAAACTGTATGTGTCCGTAGTCCAGCGTTCAACCTGTGCAAGCCGGAACTCTCAAATTCCCTGAAAGGGATTGAAACATTATAATTCGATAATAACCAAAGGCGCAATTGGCGGCCGGAACTCTCAAATTCCCTGAAAGGGATTGAAACAATGTACTCTGATACAGTTTATAAGCGTCCATAAAACGTGCCGGAACTCTCAAATTCCCTGAAAGGGATTGAAACTGGAATGAGTCAAAAATTTTTTTGCTCTGGTACACCCGCCGGAACTCTCAAATTCCCTGAAAGGGATTGAAACTCATGGATGCTTATAAATTATATGCTTCTACATTGAGCCGGAACTCTCAAATTCCCTGAAAGGGATT
>CAISJJ010000416.1 GCA_903885595.1 uncultured Bacteroidales bacterium | reverse complement strand
TTTTCGCGGCCGATGCCGTTGTCCGTGATGGAGATATTCAGGAATTCTTCATCCTGCTTCTTGATTTCAATGGTGATGGTACCTTCGCCCTCCTTCTGCATCAGCCCGTGCCAGATGGCATTTTCGACAAACGGCTGCAGCAGCATAGGCGGGATCATGATGGAACTGGTTTCCACATCTTCAGCAATGTGATAAACGCAATTAAATCTGTTGTCAAAACGGGCGGCCTCAAGCAAAACGTATAACTTTAACGTTTCCAGCTCTTTTTCAATCGAGATCGTTTCACTGCGCGAATTATCCAGGATCAGCCGGATCAGTTTCGAGAACTTGATCAGGTAGTCGGAGGCGATCTCATGCTTCTGATCCATCACAAAGCTGTTGATGGAATTCAGGCTGTTAAAAATGAAATGCGGGTTCATCTGGGCACGCAGGGCCTTGGTTTCGGCCTGGGCGAGTTGCTTTTTGAAATCGGAGGTGAGTTGTTCCTTGTCCCTTTTGCGTTTATAGCGGAGGCGGCTGAGAATGATAAGAACGATCAGCAGAAGCAATGCACCAGCAAGCAGGTAATAGTTGCGCTGGGTGGTTTTCTGAGTTTGCAGTTGTTGTATTTCAACTTCTTTCTGCTGTTGCTGTTGTTCAATTTCGAAAGTAGCAATCCTGGCCTGCGTATTTCTTTTATTCAAAGAATCCTGTATCGCATGATACATGACCAGGTAACGAAGTGACCCCAGTGAATCTCCGAGTTTCAGGAGGTATTTATGAAGTTCATCGGAATACTTCAAAATAAGCGGAAGGTACTTTGCCGCCTGCGCCTGTTGCAGTGCCGCTTCAAGGCTTTTTAGAGCAGGTTTGTTGTTTCCGGTCGTCAGATAATACTTAAAGTAGGTGTAATCGAGCTCAATGTTCCCATTCGAAAATGATATGCCGAATTTTTCCTGTTGCCTGATCTTCTCTGCGCTGTCAAGATAAATCCGTGCACTGTCTCTTGAACCCAGTTGCAGGTGAACTGCGGAAATGCTTACAAAGTCCAGGGCCAAAAATATGACCGGATAATGCTCATTCATGCACACTTTCTTCCCTTCGTAGTAATACTTCAGAGCCTGCCTGTAATCTCCCTTCTTAAAATAAAGATCCCCTAACTGATGAAAACATAAGAATGCGTGAGCAATCAGTTTCGAACGAACCCATTCATTCATGCTTAATTTCAGATATTCTTCAGCTTTTTTCAGGTTTCCCCAGATGAGATATACAGTTCCGATACTTTGCAATTCATTTGCATATCCATCCGGATCAACCGATTTGAGAAAATTCTGTTTGTACATATCGCTGGCGCGCAGGTAATTACCGATCGCTTTATCATAGTCGGCAAAGTATACATAATATCCTGCCATGGCATGGTAGCATACCGCTGTATTTTCAGCAGGTCCATGTTTTAGATAGAATCCAAGCTTCTCTGAATAAAACCGGAATTTTTCTGTTTGTTTGCCTGTGGCATTGAACAGCGAGCGAATTGTGCTGAGGGGATAAAAAGAGGGCTGTACAATTCCCAATGAATCCAATCCGTCAATACAACGTTTGTATTCTTCAATGGCTTCATCATACTTGCCCGTTCGTGAAAGCAGGAGCCCTGCGTGGTAATGATAAAACGCAAGTCCGTGCAGGAACTTATTTCTCTTTGAAAGTTCATAAATTTCACCGAAACAGCTATCCTGCTCCTCATCGTTCCTGCAATAATTTATTCCATATTGAATGAGCAATTTTATCCTGCTGGTGTCTTTGGTTTCTTTTAATATCTTCAACCTGAATTCGTCACCCTCATATTGCTGAGCAAAAGAATTTCCATAGAACCCAAGGATCAGAATAAGTGTTAACCAGTTACTGTGGTTGATGGATTTCATTGATGTAAATGTAGTAATATTCAGCATTTTTTAATATACAACCAGTTTACTCCTTGACAAACCTTCCGCATTTATAGCCGAAACCACGTATATGCCCGATGAAAGTCCTGAAATATCAATGGTGAAAAGCCCGGAGTGCAGGTTTTTAGCGGCAACTGGCATTGTTTTTCCGGTCTGGTCATAAATGAGAATCTCCGCTGATGGGGATGCTGCCTGAACCATTATCCTGCCGTGGGCCGGGTTGGGATAGATTACCAGAACTGGTTGATCGCCCGGATTGGCAACACCGACAGCAACATCCACCTCAATACAACTTCCCTGCGATTCCCCGGCATTGTACTGAGCCGAGATACAATATGTATTTTGACCAGCTGGAACATTCTCTTCGGTATAACCAAGGCCCGTAATGAGGCTGTCATTTATCTTTTCGCTGTTCCTGGTGATGTTATAGCCAAGCAGTGTCAGCTGGGTTGGATCATAGGCAGGCTCATTCCAATTGATGATAACATCATGCAGATTTGCGCTTGCCGCTGTATTTCGCGGGGCAGGCAGTGTAACCTGCAGTAACCCGATAAATTTATGCACTCCGCCCTCTGTGGGGCTTGTATTGATTCCTCCCGACCATCCGCAGTGATCGTTCACCCAGGCCATCTGAAAGTATTTTATTCCATTGGTCCCGATGAATTCGGTCCAGGAATGCCCGCCGTCAAAGGAATAAGCGGCGCCCAGGTTAGCTCCAATATAACTTGACTTGACATATGTATTTGGCGTACCTGGAACATAATCAAGTTCATAGCCATACAGAGGGCCTGCATAGTTTACTTGTGTCCAGGTAGTACCTCCGTCGGACGTTTCGCAAAGAAGTCCTGTTCCCGAAAGTTCATCCATAGCGAGACCATGAGACCCATCGCGGAATACAGGCTTCACGTCTTTCCCGGCCAAAATCGCTGGCGCAGAAACAGTCCAGTGGTGCCCTTTATCGGTTGATTTAAATATTCGCCCCTGGCTGGTGCCCGCCCAGAGTGTGTCATGAACTGCCGAATAATATCCTACAATGGCATATTCACCGGGTTGAGGATCGGGAATATTCGCGCCAGGCACCGCGGTCCAGTTTGTTCCACCGTTTGTAGTTGTATAAATCTCGTATTCGTTGTTGACCGGATCTCCAATGGCAACTCCATCATCACTGTTGAAAAAATGAACCACATCCGGGTATGAAGCCGGATTGCTGAAGGATGCGGTAGATTGCCTCAACCATGTAACTCCACCGTCGGTCGTCACAAAAATTCCCATCGGCTTGCTGCCTGTTATCCTGGCCATGGCAACATAGGCTTTATTGGCATTGATGGCAAATATCATGGCTGATCTCAACCCGGTGGTATTGGGGATTGCACCTGACGTCCATGTGTTCCCTCCGTCAAGGGTCCTTGCAAAATCTGAGGAAGGACCGTTGATGTTGCTGGCATTGGAAGCGGTGGCCCAAACGATGTTGCTGTCCAGTGCCGATAAATAGGTAACAGCCCTGTTTGGCGTTTGGAAGCCAGTAGCCTGTGAAATCCATTCGGCCACGTTCAGCAGAGTCTTGTAATACACCGTATCTGTATCACTGATTGCATAAGCTTTCACGATGTGGGAGCCAAGATCGGAACCTGAGATGTTCCATATAAACGAGATGGAATCTCCCGTGGTAGAGAATTTCTCAACGCTATCGATGAAGATCTTCATCACATTTGCTGAACCCCTGACCACTTTGGCTTTAATTTCAACATTGTCGCCGACATTGACCACACTTTGCGTGACTGGATTGGTAATTCTTACGATCAGATCGGGATTGTAAGGTTTGATATGAACCACAGCCGCATTGTTGTTGTCGAACGTATAGGGGCCGGGATTGAGATTGCCAATCAGGTAGTAGCCGTTTGCAATTCCCGACCATCCCCAGTTGAAATGAAAGATGATTTCCCTCATTCGGGTACCATCGATCAAACGGTAGCCGTCTACGACAAACTCGTGCCCGCCACCGGGTCCGAATCCACTGTAGCAGACCGGCAGCTGTAAATCGAGATCAGCCCTTAACAGGTTTTCAAAGTCTTCCAGGTTGGCATAATTATCCTTGTATTTGATTTCGATATCCGGGCTGTAGTTGAAATAGTCCTGCAAGGCTATCGGAACGCTGTAGTCGTAAGCACCTGACCAGGTTGGCCCATATTGCATATTGACCGAAACGCCTGAATGATCCATAATGGTTGCAATGGCTGAATTGTTACCGGTAGCTGAGTCGGGCATCGAGGACCAGTCGTAGGTTGTGTTTTCGAAGTTTGCCGATTGCGGTCCGTAAACCGGATCAACATAAGTATTCTCTCCAACTCCCTGAGCAGGGAAATTATGGTATTTCATGATCTGGGCCATGGCGGTTGCCACGCAGCCGGTCAACACATGTCCGCAAGGTCCGGCATCATCGGCAGGGCAGATTGCATTGTAGTAACAGCCCTGGTCCCATAAAGTGGCAAGTAAAGGTCCGGTATCACCGCCCGGGACGACAGTGGGACTTTCCTGGATGGAATTCCATTCCTTCAGCGTTTCGGTATTATCAAGCTTGTTGCTGCAGATATAACCGATTTCCCGGCTGTAGTTATCCAGCCAATCATTTACTGCAGGATTATCAATGGTTTCCGGCATGTCATTTTCAAAGGAATATCCGAGGATGGGGATAGCTGCATCGTCGGCGGCCACCAATACGAAGCCGCCGGTGACAAAACGGAAAATATACAGTGATGGAATGTCCTCCCACGATTTAGCCGTGACCGACTGAACCTGGGGGTCGGTGATACCCGACAGATTGTTCAGCCTGTAAAAAGTTACTGCACATTTCTGTGCATCTGATTGCGGGACCTGTTTGGCCCATGCTGCCGGAACGAGGAGTGCCAGGCAAAAGAGGGTAAGGAGCTTTTTCATAATTTACGATTTGGGGTTTTGCACTTTGCTATTTGCATTTTGCAACTTATTCAAAACAAATGTAGATTCTGAGAAAGGTGAAATCAAGCGCCGATTGATAACCGGTAGGAAAAACTTTATAACCGGTAGGGTTTTGGCAACAACTGGGGAAGTGACAAATCTAAAATGGCAAAATGTAAAATGGTAAAATCTATCTGCTAATTTGCATTTTGCATTTATAAAAGCATATATGAACTAATATAGTAAATTTATGATACAAACTTTATAAATTAATGTATATTTGTAAAGTTGTTTTAAACGAATTCATATGATTCAGCGTGAAATTCAAAGTGTTATTGAGAAGCAACTCTTCAAGGGCAAGGTTATCATACTCTATGGCCCGAGAAGAGTAGGGAAGACCACACTGTCGAAGTTGCTGGTTGATAAAGAGTTAAACAGCCGGTACATCAACTGTGAACTGCTGGAAAATAAAAGTGCCCTGGAAACCACAAACAGCAGCGCTTTGAAAAGTTTTCTGGGGAACTATCGATTGATTGTTCTCGATGAAGCACAACAAATCGGCGACATCGGACGAGTTCTGAAGATTCTTTCGGATACCTTTCCTGAAATGCAGATTGTTGCTACCGGTTCATCAAGTTTTGAACTTGGGAACCGGCTTGCCGAACCCTTGACCGGCCGTTCAAGAGAATACCTGCTTTACCCGTTTTCCATGACTGAATTATTGAATATCAAAGACAGGATTAAAGTGAATGCAGATCTGGAAGCGATTTTACGATTTGGCCTTTATCCCGAGGTTTATGGTAAACCGGAACATGAAGCAATTGAAGAATTGAGCCAGATCTCAAGTAATTACCTTTATAAAGATATTCTTCAGTTTGAATTGATCAAACGCCCGAATCTTCTGTTAAACCTCCTGAATGCACTGGCGCTTCAAATCGGAAGTGAAGTTTCGCTCAATGAATTGTCGCGAATGCTGGGTGAAACTGTACCAACCATTCAACGATATATTGAATTGCTGGAGAAAGCATTTGTGATATTCCGGCTCCGGTCATACAGCAGAAATCTCAGAAAAGAGATTGCCAAGGGTCAGAAGATTTATTTCTATGATTTAGGAATCAGAAATGCGTTGATCCGGAATTTCAATCCCCTGAATCTCAGAAATGATACCGGCGGATTGTGGGAAAATTTCTGTATTGTTGAACGGATGAAATTCAATATGAACCAGCGCCGTTTTGTCAATAGTTGGTTCTGGCGAACGTATGACCAGAAAGAAGTTGATTATATTGAGGAGGAGAGTGGAAAACTGAAAGCATTCGAGTTCAAAATAAAGTCGGCAGGAAATTTCAAAGCGATGAAAGAATTTCAGAAAAACTACCCTGAAGCGACCTTCATGACAGTTACGAGGGAGAATTACTGGGAATTCCTGGTATGACCGGTTGGGTTTTTGACTTTTGGTTCATACCCTTGCAAATACATTCAGAAAATCATTTTTGCGTGTACGGGCTAATTTGAGATTATTTCCATTGCTCATGACCACCTCACCGCCTTCACCACGAATATATTTTTTAACCTGCTTCAGGTTGATCAGGGTGGAATGATGGATGCGGAAAAAGTTGTAATCTGCCAGAATCTCTTCCACATTTCCCAGTGTCCGGGAGAGAATGATTTCATTGAGTTCACTCATGTATAACCGTGTGTAGCTGCCTTCTGCAGTACAGTAAACGATATCGTTTACCGAGGCAAATGCCAGTCCGTCGACGGTTGGCAACGCAATGGTATCAGGCAATTGCCTGCCGTGTACCGCGATGGCCATCTGAACCTGCGAGTGGCTGATGGAACTTTGTTTACTTTTGATTTTTTCAATGGCACAGGCAAGGTCTTCTTTGTCAATCGGCTTTAACAGGTAATCCAGCGCGCTGTATTTGATGGCCTTGATGGCATACGAATCGTATGCAGTAGTGAAGATCACATCAAAATCAATCGGATCGAATTTCGAAAGCAGATCGAATCCGTTCAGCAACGGCATCTCTATATCCAGGAAAATAAAATCAGGTTTGTGTAACTGAATTAATGCACATGCTTTTATAGATTCACTGCAGGATGCCAAAATGCTGACCTCCGGGAAATTCGCTTTAAGCAGGTTAGCCAGGGTGCTGATGCAGTGCTTTTCGTCATCGATGATGATGCAGTTCATATGTTATTGGATTAGATGACAGGTTAAATCCTACGCCCGATGCATTGGGTCTGACTTTCATTTTAGTGTATAGTATGATAACTTGTTATGCAGATAGGTTCAATGACAGAATCAAGGAAATCATTAACAACAGGGAGACTGTCAGCATAAACTGTTGAAAAATAAAGCGATCCCGTTTGTTTTTTATGTGAAATAGTGTCATGGCCATGTAGATTACGATTTACGAATTATGATTTGTCGTTGAAAATATATGAAGTTCGACCCGAACCTTGAACTTCAAACCTTGAACTTTGAACTAAACAAGACAAATGTAGGTTATGGGAAAAGGAAAGTAAAGCGGCAATTGATAACCGGTAGGATTTATTAGATAACTGGTTGTATTTTGACCACAGTTGGGGAAAGGGTCAGCTCAAAGCCGCGTAAAAACATTCAGAAAATCATTCTTCCGCGTGCGGGCAACCTGCAGGCTTGTTCCGTTGCTCATAATCACATCGCCTCCATCGCCGCGGATATATTTTTTGACCTGCTTCAGGTTGATCAGGGTGGAATGATGAATGCGGAAGAAGTTGTTGTCGGAGAGCAGTTCATCCAGGTCACCCAGCGACTTCGAAAGAAGGACTTCGCTTTTGTCCAGCATAAACATGCGGGTGTAACTGCCATCAGCCATGCAATAAACAATATCATTCACGGAGGCAAAGTTCAACCCGTCGGCAGTTGGCATCGCAATGGTATCAGGCAGTTGCTTGTTATGCACTGCTGTTGCCATCTGAAGCTGCGTTTTGCTGATGGAGTTCTGCCTGCTCTTTATTTTTTCAATGGCAGCCGTAAGATCTTCTTTCCCAATTGGCTTCAACAGATAATCCAGCGCGCTGCATTTGATCGCCTTAATGGCATAAGTATCGTAAGCCGTGGTAAAAATCACCTCAAAAAAAAGATGATCAAATTTTGCAAGCAGATCGAATCCGTTCAGCAACGGCATTTCAATATCGAGAAATATAACATCCGGTTTATGCAATTGAATTAAATCGTATGCTTTGGTTGAATCCAGACATGATGCAACAACAGATATTTCTGGAAAATTCGTTTCCAGCAGATTCGTCAGAGTTTTGACGCAATGACTTTCATCATCTATAAGAATACACTTCAACATTTATCTATAAAATAGAAGTTCATAACCCACTTGTCATTTGTCACTTGTCATTTGTCATTTACTTCAGTACCGAAAACCTGTACACCGTCTTCTCCATGAACTTTTCTCCCGGCTTTAAAATGGTATTCGGAAATGCCGGCTGATTGGGTGAATCGGGAAAATGCTGTGTTTCCAGACACAGACCCCAGTGTTTCCTGTAAACTTTACCTCCTTTACCTTTGATGGTTCCATCCAGGAAATTCCCCGAATAAAACTGAACGCCGGGTTGGGTTGTTAATATTTCCACCTGCCGTTTTGTGCGTGGATCAAATACCATAGCAGCTGTCGATAAATCACCTGCTTTTTTCAATAAAACATAATTGTGATCATATCCGCCTTTAACCTGGTCGATTCGTTCGCCAACAGCCACCGAGGTGTTGAAATCCATGGCCGTCCCTCTGACCATTGGCATTTCCCCGGTAGGAATAAGCTCATTGCTGACTTGTGTGAACTGATCGGCAAAAAGGGTCAGAATATGCCCGAGAATGCTGGTGTCTGCTTCACTCAGGTTAAAATAGGTATGGTTGCATAGGTTCACAGGTGTTGGTTTGTCCGTCTCGGCTTCAATTAAGGTGATGAATTCATTCTGGTCATTCAGGGTGTAAACCACCTTTACCTTTACATTGCCGGGATATCCCTCTTCACCATCTTTACTAAGGTAAGTCAATATTACATGAACCCCTGCAGTGTCTTTCATTTCTGTTGCATCCCACACGACTTTGTCAAATCCTTTCAATCCTCCGTGGAGACTGTTATTCCCGTTATTAATGGCAAGTTTGTAACTCTTTCCATTCAATGAGAATTTCCCTTTTGCAATCCGGTTTGCATACCTGCCAACCATGGCCCCAAAGTAAGGACTACTGGCAAGATATCCGTCTAGGCTATCGTACCCCAGCACAATGTCGCCCATACGGCCAGCTTTGTCAGGAACGAGAATTGAGGTAATGATACCGCCGTAATTGGTGATCTTCACTATGATGCCATTACTGTTTGTCAGGGAGTAAAGGAATACATCCTTCTGATCAGCCTTTCCAAAAGGTTCTTTCTTGATTTGGGGACTTCGTGCTGATGGTAACATGTTTGTAATATTTGAAATGGTCAGTGAATCAATCTTTTTGTTATCCTTGTCTCCTATTTCTACATTGCAGGAAATGCTGAAAAATAGCAGCAATGTCAATTGAAAAAAAACAATCGTCTTTTGCATACCCGGTGATTTGATTTTACTACAAACTTATTAAAAACAATGTCAGGTAACCAACAATCTTTTTAATTTTGAACCTTTTTCATAATTGCTCATTGGTCATTAGTCATTGGTCATTAGTCATTGGTAACTGGTAACTGGTCCTTGGTCACTGGTCATTTGTCAATCGTAAATCGTAAATCGTAAATCCAACTCCCTTGTCTCTCAAACAAAAAGTTATTCTCATCACCGGCGCCTCTTCCGGGATTGGCGCTGCTACGGCACTTGCGCTGGATGCTGCCGGAGCAAAAGTAGCCATGTCGGCACGAAGACAGGAAAAATTAAATGACCTGTCGGCAAGGATGCATCATCCCCTTGTTATTACAACCGACCTGAGCTCTGAAGCAGCAGCTAGGACAATGGTTCGACGGGTTATTGATCATTATGGCCGCATCGATGTGCTGATAAACAATGCAGCCAGCATTATCGTTTCAAGGTCTGATGTTGTTAAGCCAGCTGACCTGCTCTCTGCATTTAATGTAAACCTGATCGCCCCGGTGATTGCAACCCAGGAAGCAATTCTTTTTATGAGGAAGCAGGGTGGCGGACAAATCATCAACATCGGCTCCCCGGGTTTTATGATGGGAATCCCTTTTTATGCCCCTTATGTATGTTCAAAAGCTGCGTTTTCAGCTTGGACCCGCACCATCCAGGCTGAATGGGCAGGAACGGAAATTATCGTCAGCGAATATTTCCCTGGTTACATCCGGACCGATTCGTCCCCTGATTCAAGACTGGGAACAATTGATCAGGATTTCCTGATGGCTGAGCGGCAGAACCTGGTAACCAGGCTTTTTACAAAACCGAAATCCCCTGAGGATGTAGGTCATCAAATAATCAAACTGATTCAAAAACCAAAACCCCTGGCATATTCCGATATCAGTGTTAAAATTGGCGCCTTTATCTCAAATATTCCTGGATTTCGACTGAACATCGCCCGGCAACTGGCTGAAAACGCCCGAAATAAACAACACCTGTCAATTTTCACATCCACTCTATAACCCGAAAATATTCAATATGATACCATACACAATGCCATAATACCTTATTATATTTATATTATATTAATCAAAAATAACACCCTCAAATCTCCAAATCCTCAAATCTTCAAATCTTCAAATCATGAGACAAACCATCCCTTTAAAAGAACGTAAAACCGATTACATTTATCTTGCATTTTTCTTTCTGAATTTGTTTTATATAACCTATGTAGTTGATCTTGAGCAGCTTGTAATTAAGAACCCGGATGATTTTCAGTATCCTTTGTGGCCACTGCCTTTCCTGGTCGACATGGTTCATTGGTGGGGCAGCAGTTTTGATCCATTGCAGTGGGCACGTCCGACATGGTGGAAGGCCACTATCTGGCTCGATGTAGTTTTTTTCGGACCCTACTATGCTTTTGCCATTTATTCATTCATTAAGGGGAAGGAGTGGATTCGTATACCAACCATTATCTATTCGTCCATACTCTTTACCAATGTGTTCATCATCATGAGTGAAGAATTCTGGGGACCCCATGCATCCGGTTCTATCGTCATTGTGACCATCGCCAACGCCCCCTGGTTTCTCTTTCCTATATTTCTCGTCTGGAAAATGTGGAAAAATGAACATCCGTTTACCCGCGAAAATTAAAGCACTATTTCTTCAGTTCGAGGTTCATCTTGGTGACCAACTGTTTGAATCTTGCAAGATCTTTCGCCTCAACAGGACGGGCGGGAGGCGATTCAAGTTTTAAGGGATCGGTGGGAGACCCGTTGCGGTATACCCGGAAATCGAGATGTGCACCGGTTGACAGTCCGCTGCTGCCGACATAACCAATAAATTGGCCTTGCTGCACATGACTGCCTGCTTTTAATCCTTTTGCATAACCCGATAGATGGGCATAGGTTGTGGTATACACAGAATTGTGACGGATACTGATAAACCGGCCATATCCTCCGTGAAACCCCAGCTTGTTAATAGTGCCATCGCCAAGGGCAACCACAGGTGTGCCGCGTGGAGCAGAATAATCAACCCCGAAATGAGGCCGGGCAATTCGCAGGATCGGGTGCATACGCGAACGTGAAAAACGGGAACTGATACGCGAAAATTTCAGGGGCGCTTTCAGAAATGAACGTTGCAGACTTTGTCCATTCTCATCAAAATAAGAGCCCTTCCCGCCCTGTAGAAAATAATATGCATGAATATTTTTGCCATTGCTCTGAAAGTTCGATGCCAGGATCCGGTCAATCCCAACCATTTTACCATCAACGTAAACCTCTTCGTAAATTACCTTGAAATTGTCCCCCTTTTGCAAACCATAAAAATCAACAGTCCAGGCATACACATCCGAAAGTGCCTGTCCGAGATTTACATCGAGCTTATTCTCAGCAAAGCAATTCCAGAGTGAACTTTTTATGGTTCCACTTGCTGTTTTAACAAGTCTGGTAACCTTCTTCTTATCAAGATAGACCTTTAATGAATCCCTGAAGTCGTAAACAACAAAATCAATGGCGTTGATCTCGTAAATAAAATACAGTGTACGCCGTGCCGAATCTTTGGTGAAGATTCTTGCATAGGTATTTCCTGACCTTATTTTCCGCACATCGAATATGCTCCTGGTCTCCTTTGCAATTTTATCAATCGCAACATCCGAAATATGTGCAGAAAGGATGGATGAAAGATTTTGATTGTCAGCAACTTTCCCATAAATGATATCAAGGCTGTCCAGCCCGATTTTATAGGCTTTTTTTGGATGGACTGCTGGTGTACGTGTTTTGCTCAATTGGCCTGAAAATGGGAAAAAGAGACCGATAATCACGACGATGGCCAGTACAAGAAATACCGCTGCAAGGGAATATATCTTTAGTGATGGTTTCAACATTTTGCGTTAATCAAAAATTAGTTTAATCTGAACAATTTCAGGCCGGTTGCCCAGTCTGACCGGCGGACCCCAGGTACCAAAGCCGTTGGAAACAAAAACATGAGTTTTCCCGATCAGTTTATAACCGCTGCTGATCTCATAGATGGCGGTTGTAATATAGTTGAACGGCCATAACTGCCCGTGGTGGGTGTGTCCGGAAAGCTGGAGATCAACACCTTGCTCAACAGTGCGTTCCAGGTTGAAGGGCTGGTGGTCCATCAGGATAACCGGGCGCGAGCGATCGACATCCTGCATCAGGTCGTTCAGTTCCAACCGCTTTTTACCGGAAAATCTTGACCGGTCACGGTCTTCGCGCCCTACCAGGTAAAACCGCCGGTCGATCAGCAGGGCAGTGTCACGCAAAACCGTAATGCCATGTTCCTGGAGGTACTTTACCGCTGGTTCAACACCGCCGATGTATTCATGGTTCCCGGTGATGGCATATACGCCAAGCTTCGATTTGATCTGCAGCAGGTTAGCGCCGAGATTGTTGTTGATCACCGGGGCGAGGTCTTCATCCACCACATCGCCGGCAAAAAGAACAATGTCGGGATCAAGGCTGTTGATCGTTTCAACCAGCCTGTTTGCCTTACGCTTCGCGATGATCGTTCCCAGGTGAATGTCCGATGCCATCACGATGTTCAGTGACTTTTCTCCCTGGACACTTTTCGGAACATGCAGCTCCATTTTCTTTATCCGCGGAATACGTGCATTGAGGAAACCTCCGGCAACGACAAGGGTAACCAGGGCCATGGAACTGTATAAAACGATCAGCTTGGTTTGCTGGTAGTCCGTGTAGAATGATCCGGGGAAGATGTGAAAGAAATGGTTGATCACCCGGGCAAGGTCGATGAACAAAGCAACCAGGATAAAGTATAACATGAATGCAAGCCAGAACGAACCGATCCAGGTGATCACCCCGGTAAAGGCGCACGGATAGGCCCGCTCCATAAATCTTGCAAGCACAAAGGTAAATGCAATGCTCCAGAATGCTGCAATATACCAGCCCCTCCAGGACGAACCTGTCGGGATTGCCTGCAACCCACGAATAAAGATGTAACTGTTAACCAGCCCGTAAATGATCAGGACAATGGTAAAAAAGATAATGAAAGCGCTTGTTTTCAATGTTTCTTTTCCTTTTGTTTATTTTTCGTGGCCAAAGTTACCGTTAATAAAAATATACTTCTAAATTTGTTTGCTGGATATGTATCACCTGAGCAGGATATAGAATGTGGCTTTACTTACTATACGAAAACCTTTGCGCCCTTTGTGGTTAAATCTTTATCGTAATGAATGCATAGAATGCGCAGAGTTCGCAGGGTTTATAAATTTGAGAATAGCAACCTTAATGATAATTTCCCAAGAATAAACAAAAAACAAAACCTGAAAAAATGATTGACACTGGTTTTACACTGAGTTGGATCGACTACACCGTCATGATCGTTTACTTTGTATTCGTGCTGGGTATCGGATGGGCGCTGAAGCGCTATATGAAAGATGCCAATGCATTTCTTGAAGCCGGGCGATCGATGCCGGCATGGGTTGCTGGTCTGGCATTTATCTCCACCAACCTTGGCGCGTTGGAGGTGATGGGTATGACCGGATCGGGAGCCAAATACGGCATGCTTACGACACACTTCTACTGGGTTGGAGCAATCCCGGCCATGGTCTTCCTGGCTTTGTTCATGATGCCTTTTTATTACGGATCAAAAGCCCGGTCGGTTCCCGAATACCTGAAACTGAGGTTTGATGAAAAGACCCGCGGACTGAATGCCATCCTCTTTGCCGTGATGACAATCCTGGCATCCGGGATATCCATGTATGCACTGGCCATCCTGATGGAAAAGGTGCTGGGCTGGAACTTCCACCTGAGCCTGGTCCTTTCCGCCGCCATCGTGCTCGGATATACCTACCTGGGAGGTCTTTCCTCTGCAATTTATAATGAAGTTCTGCAGTTTTTTATCATTGTCATCGGGTTGCTGCCGATCGTTCTGCTGGCCCTCCAGGACCTTGGCGGATGGTCGGGGATGAAGGAACAACTGGCGCCGATCGTAAGTGCCAAAGGGTTCGCTCCCGATACCTGGACCACCACCTGGAAATATACCGGCTCGGCAACAGCAAATCCGCTGGGGGTAGAATGGTATGGCATCGCGGCCGGACTTGGATTCGTCCTTTCATTCGGGTACTGGTGCACCAACTTCCTGATCGTACAACGTGCCATGTCGGCCGAATCGCCAACAGCAGCAAGGAATACTCCCCTTATCGGAGCATTACCGAAGATGTTCATTCCTTTCCTCATCATCGTTCCCGGAATTGCTGCCCTTGTTTTGTTAAATAAACAGGGATCCGGTTTTACCCTGCCTGAAATTTCACCGGGGCATTACAATTATGATTATACCATCATCGCCCTGCTGAAACAATACCTGCCGGCCGGCGTGCTCGGATTGGGCATCACCGCGCTGCTGGCTTCATTCATGTCGGGAATGGCCGGAAATGTTTCAGCATTCAACACGGTGTGGACCTATGACATTTACCAGAGTTACATCCGCCCTCTTACCAAAGATAAAGCTGCTGACGACAAGCATTACCTGTTCGTCGGTCGCATGGCAACGGTCTTTGGCGTGATCGTCAGCATAGCCGCCGCTTACCTGGCAAGTTTGTTCGGGAATATCATGGACTTTCTTCAAACCATCTTTTCCATGATCAATGCACCGTTGTTCGCCGTGATCTTTCTGGGAATGTTCTGGAAACGGACCACCGGGCACGCCGCTTTCACAGGCTTGCTGTCCGGACTCTTTGTTGCGTTGCTTCACCATGGTCTTACAGTGCCTGAGGGCGCTGCAACCCTCGTAAAAGGAGGGTGGATCGCCAATCTTCATACCTATCCGGTTGAAATGGCCCAGAATTTCTGGACCGCCATTATTGCCTTCTCCGTGAGCGCCATCGTAACTGTTGGGTTGTCGCTGATCACCAAACAGAAAAAAACGGACGAAGACCTGAAAGGACTGGTTTACGTTTTAACCCCTAAAGTTGTGGAATCCAATGTACCATGGTACAAACGTTCAAGCACCCTGGCCATCCTGGTCCTGACCATAGGCACCATCTTAACGATCTTGTTCTGGTAAACCTGAATGCTGAAATGCAGACAATGCAAACAATGCAGGGAATGCGAACAATATCGATCATTGCAATTAGTACTCAACTTTTTCATAGCATGCATTGTTTTCATAGCATGCATTAAATAATTCAATAATTTGTTTTTATGGGTATAGATATAAAGTTTCCGATCGGCCTCATGTTTTCGATCCTTGGATTACTGCTCACTTTTTTTGGCCTGATCACAAGCGGCGACACTTTGCTTTACAGCAGGTCGTTGGGCATCAACGTCAACCTTTGGTCAGGTTGCGGCATGCTGGTTTTCGGACTTATCATGCTGTTCCTGTCATGGAAAAGCAGGAAAGCAAAAACATCATGATATGAATCCGATGCACCGGGCATTCCTTAAGACACCCATCGGGCATCTCGAGGTAACAGGCTCAGAAAACGGGATACGAACCTTGTATTTCCTTGATTTCAGGGTCAAACCGCAACATGTGCCTGCATGTCTGCGAACCTGCATTACGCAACTCGAAGAATACTTTCACGGAACCCGGCAGTCATTTGAACTCAAACTCGACCTGCAGGGCTCCCCGTTTCAGTTGAGTGTCTGGAATGAACTGGTGAAAATACCTTATGGCAGCACCATTTCATACCTGGAACTGGCTCAAAAAACAGGTAACATCAAGGCTTTCAGGGCAGTGGGAGGCGCCAACGGGCACAACCCGGTTTCGGTGATTGTTCCCTGCCACCGGGTGATCGGTTCAAACGGCAGACTTGTCGGCTACCGTGGCGGTTTGAAACGCAAGAAATGGCTGCTTGAACACGAACACGCCTTTTCCCAACGGGATTTGTTTTATGGAAAACTTTAGAACTCATCTCAGATGCCTTTTGATACAACAATAGGCACATCAGGACACAGTAGAATTCACTTTAGGCGTAAAATTTACCTGTTTTTTTTCCCTAATATGTCCTAATGTTCCTATGTGGTTAGTACTGAAAGAAAATACTGCATTGAAACTCTTGCTCCGGTAATTAATCTGCATTATTTTGAAAGTCATCTTTTTATTATTTTTTCTGATTCTATTTCAGGTATCTGGATTCTCACAGGATACCATCCAGGAAATTGGTTTTGATCAGGCTAGCCCGTTCCTGGTCAGATCGTTTACCACACAAAAACATCGAATCATAAGCCTTCCTGAACTTCAACCGCTCTTTTCAGTAGTCGTCGACAGCATCCGTTACGACAAATGCAAAAGTTCTTCCTTGTTAAATGATACCCTTTTTTTTATCCTGGCCGATAGCATCCAGGGCCGGGTTGTAATGGAAACGGATTTCAAACCGGATGTGAAGTACACTGTCAGGTTGACGAATAGCGGTAAGGGAATTCATCGGATTGAGAATCTGGTACCGTTGGGCCAAAGCGACGACAAGGTTTGCATCACTGCTGCAGGCTCCAAAGAATGGCCCGGCTATCTTTGCCGTTCCAGGCTATACCGCCCCGGGTACGGACCTGTGGGTGTTGTGCTTCCCGATAATGCCTGGCACCTGGGATTTGCTGATCTCAGCCTCAGTGATACCTGCTCGCTTACAGCGCTTGCCCGACGCGGTCAGCGTGACAAGGATAAAACCGACATCGACCGTTGGATGGTGACGCTTAAACCCGGAGGGTGGGCTGAATATTCGATCTGGTTCGCTACTCATACCGGCGACTGGCATGCCGGCCTCAGGGTGATGTTCCGGGAACGGTGGCTGTATGACCTGCCCGAATTTGACAACAGCATGTTCAGGCGCAGTGACCTGTCCTGGATGAAAAACAAGTATCTCATGTTACTTCAGTTCGCCTGGGATAAAAAATACTTTGATTATAAACAGCAGAAATACACATTCTATAACAGCCTGTTTGAATATGATTCGCTTACGGGTGGATTTGATATTTATACACTTTGGCCAACGTGGCCCAGACTGGGTCTAGACCAGCGTAACCAGTGGGATATGTACCGCGATCTGCCTGGTGGACTGATGGAATTGCGAAACCAGGTTGACTTTGCTCATAAAGCCGGGAAGAAGTTTTTTATCTCTTTCAATCCGTGGGATGAAGGTACCCGTAAGGAGGATTTGCTACTAGGGATGGAGGATTTGTTGCGTGCTACTGATGCCGATGGCGTCGTACTCGATACAAGGGGTTCGTCAAGCAGGGAATTACAGGCAACAGCCGATAAAGTAAAGCCGGGAATTATCATGTACAGCGAGGGAATGGCGGTCCCTAAGGATATGCCTGGCATTGTAAGCGGCAGGGTGCACGATGCCCTGGTAATGCCTCCTCCATTAAATCTGAACAAACTCATAAAACCTGATTTTGCCATTTTCAGGGTATTGCAGCTGGCCGACGATCGCCTGCACCGTGAACTGGCTATTTCGTTCTTCAACGGTTGCGGTGTGGAGATCAATACCATGCGCCCCGGTCGGCCGGAATGGATCGGGGAGGAGTATGCATACCTGGGACTAACGACCCGGATCCTGCGTGAGAACAAATCGGTCTTCCACAATGATGCCTTCATTCCGTTACTGCCGACACTCCTTGATTCTGTATATGTAAACAGCTGGTATACCCCGGGAAAAATGATTTTTACGATTTACTCTGTCAATCCAGAAGGGTGCAACGGAATACTGTTCGAATTGAAGGATCCGTCAGGGGCACAAAAGGCGAAGGATATCATCAGCCAATATCATTTTATTGACCTGTGGAATCACATGGAGGTCAAACCGGCAACAAAAAGCGACCGGGTTTTCATCCCGGTGAAAATCGATGCGTTTGACCGCTCCTGGCTCAATACGCGGCGTGAAGGGAATGTCGGCTGTATCGCAGCATTCCCAAAGTTGCTGAACATTCAGCGGACTGGCAGTAGGTTGAAAATCAAGAGTATCCAGGGCGATAGCGTAATCCTGACAGGTGAAAATCCGACATATCGTTCAAAGCAATATGTTTACCCGGCGGTTGACACAACAATCGATTATCTCAGCCTTTTCAAAAGACCTCTCGAAAAAGTTGTGGTCCGGCTTTTTGATGGCAGTGAATTGCTCGATGAGGCAGTGATCATTCCCGGTCTGGGATTCCCGGCGCTTATCAGCCAGAAGGAGAAGACATCTCCTGCTAAAAAAGTCCCGCGGGAAATGGTTGAAATTCCAGCCGGGAAATTCAATTTTTACACAAAACGCGACCCGAATACCCTCGATCCGTTCATTCCTTTCCCCGACTTCAGCGATACGGTTGCTATAGAAATGAAACGATACTTCATGGATCAATACCCGGCAACCAATGAACAATTCAATACATTCATCCATCAAACATCTTATATTCCGAAAGATACGACAAATTACCTGAAGCATTGGCTGAATGGGTCACCACCGGAAGGAACCGGGGACTTTCCTGTGATTTATGTGAATCTTGACGATGCCAGGGCCTATGCAAAATGGGTTGGGAAGAGGCTTCCAACAGAGCAGGAATGGCAGTATGCGGCCCAGGGCACCGATATGCGCAAGTATCCGTGGGGGAATAACATGGATTCGACCCGTTGCAACTATAATCTTAACTTTCCCACACCGGTGAATAAATTTCCAAAGGGAGCCAGTCCGTTCGGTGTGATTGATCTCGTCGGGAATGTATGGCAGATGACTGCCGATGTTTATGACAATGGGAGCTATTACTACAACATCATCCGCGGGGGAAGTCATTACCATCCCACACAGAGTATCTGGTATGTAACAGGAGGTCCTTTACCGGTTGACCATCCTGAAATGCTTCTGGTGATGGCTCCAGGCCTTGACCGCAATGCAACGGTTGGGTTCAGGTGTGTTGAAGATGCGGAGTGAAAATCGTGTCACGTGATAACCTTTTAACTGATGATGGTCACCGTTTCACGGCCTGGAAAAACCTGGTCAGTTTGCCGTCTTTTACGGTACATACATAGAAGGAATACCCTTGCTTTCGTGCTATTCACTTGCCGGGTGAAAAAGAGCCAAAACTGCGGGTACATTCCCTGTGGCAAAACTGGAATAAGCCTGCTTAGCTATATCTGCATTTGTCATAATGATGTTGTTTAAGGATGAATAAAAAAAATAATTGTTAATGCTTACTGCCTCAATTTTTCTCCTTTGAATGGCTCATCAAAATACCTGGCTACAGTTGAATTAAAGAGGTCAGGATTATTTTTTGTGACGTAACGGTTTTCTCCGGTAAAAATGCACAGGTTGGCTTTGGAGATATTGCGGTAGATAAAAAATGTATGTTCTTCACGGATAATATCCCTGTCAGTTGAAAGAACCAAAACGGGGCATTTGATTTTATGCAGATCGTTTGCTGATATGTGCGGTTGAAATTCCATTAACCGGTTCCGCTGCTGCACTACCCTCCAGTTTTGACTCGTATCCTTTTTTGCGATCATGGCGTCAGATTCTTTCCGGTCTGCTTTCACCTGGTCATAAAAAAATGGATATAGTGCTGTTGTATCGGGAGTAAGGTTTGCAGCGAAAGCTGCACCCTTCTTTACTTTATCCGGGTAATAAACAGCCAGGAGCAATGCAACAATTCCTCCGTCGCTTCTACCTATTACATAGGCCGAGTCAAGCTTCAATCGATTCAATATTGCATCAATGTCTTGTGTCATTTGCATGTAAGTCAGGCTATCGCTCCCCAATTCACTTTTTCCCCTTCCCCTGCAATCCATTACTATCACCTTGTATTTCCTGGCAAAACATTCGATCTGAGGTTGCATATTGGCTATATTTCCCCCATTTCCATGGAGCAATACAAGGGGAGCGCCCTCCCCGTAAGTTTCATAGTAAATATCAGACCCGTTCACAACAAGGTGATGACCAGCCTCCTTATTGTTTCCATAAGGTGTTGCATCGCTTTCAACGTGTGTCTTAATATTCCCTACACTGTTCATCTCAACCCAGTATCCATCCGGGTCTTGAAAAAAGACCTGCTTGATCCCATCGGATACCTCCATTTTCGTCCGGTTGGTAATTTCCCTGATATTCAGCACATTTTTGTAAAAGTCAACAGAGCGATCCAACGCTGATACCGAAAGAGCCAGGTGGTTAAAGGTCGTATTAGACAAAGTGCTGTCTTGTGCCTGTAACAATTGAGTGAATGAAAGCGCAACGAATAGGAATAAAATCTTTCTCATAGTTTGTCTGTGTTACCTTATACTTGATTTGGCCGATTTTCTTCTTTTGTACCTGGTTTAATCAAAGGCAGCCGACGGTTAATTATAGTATATACTGTTTTACTGCAAGAATTTATTTAATTCCAGATTATCTGTATTCCAGATACCATGAGTGGATTTCCACTTGCCATCTTCGCCGCGTTTGAGCAGCTCAATATACTTTCCTCTTTCCGTGATAACTTTTCCGGATGAATCCTTGAAATTCATTTGAAATCGACCGATTTCGTAACCAAGGTCGCCATTGCTTCCGGTGGATATGGTGGCGACAGCAACATCAAAAGCTCCAGCGGCAATAGCCCCCTCCCAGTACTTTTGGATATTGGCTCTTCCCGAAACGGGCGCTTCGTTTGGCGGATGTACAGTAGCATCTTCCGTATAGCAGTTAGCCGCCGCCACAGCATCCTTGTTATTAAGGGCTGCTGCGAAATCCCTGTTCATTTGCGAAAGTTCTTCTGCTGTGGCGGTTTTGTTCGTTTTACTTTGATTGCTGCAACCAATTAATACTGAACCAAGTAATAGAATGCCGCAGGCAAACCTGATATAATTTTTAGTAGAGTTCATGTTCATTTTGTTTTATAAATTGGTTAACTGATAATTGTAACAATATCCATTGCCAGGAAAAATTGGGACAGCTTATCGTTTGTTATTGCCCATGCATGGGTTACATTTGCCTTAAACTGATGGCCGGTGGCTTTATTCGTTCCATGGTAATAGCCAGCCATCACCCCATTATTGTTTCTTTGGATATGCCGATTTCGTCCCATAACTGATCAGCCATGCTTTTACAACTTTTTTACTGTCACCAACTTCAAATTCGATTTGGCGGTCTGTTCCGTCACCATAAAAGAACTTGGTTTCTGATTCAGGTTTTAGCTCGGTCTTCTGTCCGTTGGACATGACCCGGAAAAGTTTATTTCCGATGCGTTCAATGTTTATCTCACCGGTTGATTTGTATTTCCCGGTAAACTTCTGCAGAGTTGTTGAATCCAACGGTATTTTCCTGTGTTCATAAGGTAAGGTAACTGTCTTACCATTCATTATGTATTGAAGTGCCCTGGCGATCGGGGGTGAACTTGCGTTGTTGTTTGACAAAACAATAAATGTCTGGTCTTTATCAACATTACGTGCAATAAAGGTGATATAGCCCGGCCATCCGCCTGAATGTGAAATAACATAACCCAATTCCGTTTGTTCCTGAAACACGCCAAATCCATAGTGCGATTTCTTCAGGGTATCAACAACGGCATGTTCTGCAAGCATTTCTTTCTGGGAAGATTCGGTTAGCAGTGTATGATTTTTTACAGCCCGGTCCCATTTTAACAGATCTGCTGTTGTAGAATTGACAACCCCGTCACCCTGTATGCCATCAAGGTAAATTACATACTTCAATTCCGGCAGACTGTCGGGCATCATGTATTTTTTCAGGCTGTCATTGAAAACAAATCCATAAGCATAATTGGGAATGGTGTCTTTTAAAGAGCGACGGGTATTGTATATCCGGGTATGGTTCATTTGCAGTGGTTGAAAAATATTTATTGCCATAAAATCTCTGAATGTCTGACCAGAAACTTTTTCAACGATGGACGCAAGGATAGCATAAGCGGTATTGCTATATTCCCACCTGGTTCCGGGGACAAACAGCAGGGGCCGCTTCTCTTTGACAAGAAAACCGATCATGTCGTTGTTGAATGCAATTTTGCTGTGGTCCCATTTTTCAACCATCGCACTTTCGTAATCAGGAATACCTGATGTATGTGTGAGCAGGTGATAAAGGGTGATGCCGGGATAGGGGAGTTCAGGAAAATACTGTCTCAGTGAATCCGTGAGTTTCAGTCTGCTTTTATCTTTCAATAATAAAATGGCCGTGGCGGTGAATTGTTTGCTTACAGATGCAAGTTCGAATACAGATGAATCGTTGAGCAAACGCCTTGTGTTAAAATCTGCATAGCCATATGATTTTTGGAATACTGTTTTCCCGTTTTCCGCCACCAGCACATTGCCGTTGAACCGGAAATATTCTGATTGGCCTGTAAGATATTCGTCTAACTGTGCCTCAACCTTGCTGGTTTCCTTTTTTGATGCACAACCAAACAGTATTATGGCGGCAAAAGCCAGTAAAGTGAATTTCTTTGTCATCATTATTTTGTCTTATGAGCCTCCATGTCAATCTCAATCAACTGCCCGGGTAGCGCCAATCCTTTAACTTCGAGCCACGTGCCGGTGGGGAATTGCTTCCTGTAAACAGAGTTGCGATAGACTGAGTATTTAATAAAATCAGACATATTGGTGGTGAAGACATTTTCCACCACTACGTCATCAAAGGTGTAGCCGTAATGTTTCAGAATTTTCTCCAGATCGCTGTAGCAGTTTTTCATCTGCTGATCCATATTGCCGGCAGCTACCAAAGTCCCGGCGTCATCCATGCTGACTGCTCCCGATATTTTAAGGTCATTCCCGATTTTTACTGCATGGGTGTATCCGTATGCTTTTTCAACCGACGGACGAAGGCTGAAGTATTCGGGCATTTCAATTTGAGCCGGATTGACTTCTGTTGCTGTTATCTCCTTGGATTTGCAACAGTTGCTGCAGCTTTCAACCATAATGATAAATACAATGAATGAGATCAGCATGGTCAGCTGAGAGGTATGTTTAAACAGGTTTTTCATTTTTTTTGTTTTTGTTGCCTACTCTGGACGGTTTTCGGCTTTCTCCGTTTCTTTGTCTTTTTCAAGTTCTGCAATCGTCTTTTTCGCTGCTGCCAGCCGCACCTGTTTATTCTTCTCCACCAGTTTGTGTGTCGCCCATTTCTCAATTTTATGATGCATCGGCACCAGTAAAGAGGCAATACAAACCAAAGCCAGCAACATGAACACAGGGGTATGGTGTGTTATGTTTTCCAAAAGAGGATGTAGCAGTAAATTGAGGAACTCAAATACAATCAATAATGCAATGACACCAAAAAACTCAATCAGTTTTGTATTGGCGATAAAGCTGCGGCTGAGTATTAAAAACAGGATGATGAAAGTAATGATGCAAAGAGCAATCACGGCATATTGAATATACTGTTTCCGTTGTTCCTCTTCTTTAGCCTTTACAACACCCAGTTCCTGCTGACGGGCCTCTTCTTCAAACGTCATCAGTTGGGTTTGCTGAATTGCCTTTATATTAAATAAACTGTCTTTTGCCGTTTTATGCATTTCGGAATATTTAAAAGCGCTGTCAATGTTGACATTCCTGTAAATATCTGTAAGCAGCTTTGCTGGTTTGATAACCATTGTTTCGAATGCTGAATTTTGCACTGCGGCAATGGCTTTTTTGGAATATGCTATGGCAGAATCCTTTTGGTTGGCATTCAGATAATATTCCGCGATCGCGGTGTAAGGAATGTTAATGTACTTGGGGGATTTAATTTTATATCCTTCTTCCAGGGACAACTTCAAATAACTCAGTGCAAGCGTGGAATTGTTAAGTTTAGCCTGGATGCTGCCCAACTGTCCGTAAATTCCGCCAAGGTATTCTTTTATCCCTGTACTCATGCTTTGTTCGTAGGCCTTCTGCGTATAGATCAGTGCAGAATCCGTTTTGTTTATTGCCAGGTAAATTTCTCCCATTGTAAGATTAGCGAAAATGGTAAGTATGTTGACTTCTACATGGGCTGCTTTTTCGAGTGAAGCCAGGTTGTAAGCGATGGCTTTGGGATAATCTCCAAGATCTAAATAATTAGTGGCAAGTCCGCTGTAAGCCGGAAAAATCAATCTGTCATCCTTTGAATTTTCAGCTACCGCTTTTGCCTTTAAATTATATTCCAAACTCCTGGCAGTATTTCCAAATGCCCTGTAATCATATCCTAAACATGCTAACCCGAGGACCTGGCAGACTTTGTCGTTGGTTTTTTGTCCATGGATTAATATTTTTTCAGCATTTTCCATATCCAAAACCGGATTGGTTTCAGAGAAGGTTAATCCGCTAAAAGCCAGGTAAAACCGACTGCTGTCATTTTTCTCCAAAGAAATTTTTTGAAGTAATTTGTCTAAGTTGTGAGTTTGGGCATTTGTGTTATATAAACCTGCAAAAAAGCAGAAGATGTACAATATATTTTTCATATCCGGATTTTTACTTGTTATTTCCTTCCAGTATTTCGATCGTCTTCTTCGCATTTGCCAATCGGATGGCTTTATTTTTTTTCGTCATTTTTTCTTTAACCCATTTTTCTATCCGGTGATGCAACGGAATAAGCAGCGATGCAACGGCAACCAGTGCAAGTAGCATCAGTATGGGCGTGTGATGTGTTACCCGTTCTAAAAAGGGATGAATAAAAAGATTGACAAACTCAAAAACGATCAGTAAACCAAGTATCCCGAAAAATGAGATCCATTTTTCTGTAACAATAATGCTGTGGCTGAACATGAAAAACATGGCGATAAAGGTCACAATTCCCATCGCGATCAATGCATATTGGATGTTTTGCTGGCGTTGTTTTGTGGCCTCTTCTATTTCTAAATCTTTTTTTATAGATAATAATTGCTGTTGCTGTGAATCAGACATATTATCAATGCTGTCTTTAACTGTTTCACAAAGCTTATAATATTTTAATGCACTGTCGCTGTTTATGTTAGAATAAAATTTTTTGTATACGCCATAGACGTTTAAATAAGATGTGAAAGGCGCTTTCCCCAGTTTATCGAATGCCTTATTGTTATAATAAAGTGCGGAATCTGGCATTTTCAGATCGTGAAACAAGCCGGCAAGGGTCGTGTTAACGATTACAAAAACGCCCGGGTTTTCTCTTCCATATTTTGTTGCCAATGCCTTCTTCATATACTCAAGGGCAATTCCCTTATTGCCTAAATCATAATATTGAACACTGGCTAACTGGATAATGCTATGAGGTAAATTTACTTCCACATTTTTAGATAAACAAAGCTCATAAGCCCTCTGTGCGTAATACAAAGCAGAATCCTTGAATCGAACGGAAGAATAATATTTAGAGAGGGTAAGCAGGGTAGAAGATAAGTTAAAATAATCGCCTGCGGCTTGAGAATAGGGCAAAGCCTTATATAGATACTGCTTACGTTTTATGCTGTCATTCCTGAAACAAATGGCGAGATCCTGGTAAATAATGCCGAGGGCTTGTTTGTTTTTATGCTGTTGCGCCATTTCCAATCCGCTGAATGCCAGTTCAGAACCCAGGAAGTTGTTGCCATTGATTGCAACAAGATAACCTAATTCTGCTATGATAACCGATTCAAGAACTTTGGTATGATGTTTTCTTGCCAGATCAAGTATTTTTTTTGAATAGTCAATCCTTTCCTGCTGACTAAGAGAGTTTGTCTGGTAAAGGATTTTATTCATCAGTCCTACACGGGAACTATCAGTTGTGGCTTTACCTAATTCCGTTAAAATAATATCAGCCTCATTGTTTTGAGCAAGAGCCGCTTGCAAGCCTGCAATTAAACAAAAGAATAGTATATTTTTTTTCAAATTAAATATATTAATCTCTTACTGCGCCTTATGAGCCTCCATATCTATCTTAACAACTGCCCATCCGAGTTTGAATAAATGCAGTTTAATGTTATGATTTAACAGGTAACAGGTTTTAATCAAATCGATGATCATTGTTTATATATAGACTAATTAAAAACAAAGATATGTTTAATTATCATTCACACTTCGGAATTAACAATTATTAGTGTCTTATCTTTCGATTTGATGTTTTTATTGGCATAAAATGATGGAAAACGGCTTCTGGCGTTTTGCATTTTGCATTTTGCATTTTGATTCTGGCTTGTCCAGGTTAGGAAATTAATTTTAATTTGACATCAGGTTGTGGTATATCCGGGTTATCTTTTGCCGCTGTAAATTTCCTGGCCTCGACAACTTTTAAAATCCAACCATGAGTCCTTTGCGAACTTTTTGTACACCTCTTCTAAAATACCGTGGAACATTTAAAGTGAAGTATCGGATAAAACGATACTGACTATCAAAATATCTGTTTGATAACCACTGATGTGTTCCATTTTTATTCAGTTAAAAAAACTAAATTCCACCATAAATTCAGTCGTACTGAAAATATTTCTGTTTAACAGGATGTGTCCGCATGATCACGGTGATATGGCAGGTGGGAAAATTAAAATGGTCGTTGTTTTTGGCTGAAAGGAAAACTATTAAGTGTCATGAATCACTTCTTCAAAAGCCACGCATCTCGATAAGTCTTTTTCACCTCTTTCAAAATGACGGTGATCGCTGCTTTATCAGGCGAATCTATCAGCGAAACATTGTTCTTCCCATTTTTTTCAACCAGCTTTGCGTTAGGATGACCTTTTGATTTGAGGGTACTGACCAACTCATTCGCTTTCTCTTTTGTAAGCATGGAATTTATAATGAGATAATATGTTCCAGATGCCGAATCAGTAGGTTGTCTGGGAACAATTGCATTTAAAGCAGGAGATTCAATCAGTTGCACTTTTAAGGTATCTGATTTTTTCATTATCACACTGTCACTCACATTATCACCAGTTTTACCGTTTTTGGCTTTCTTTGTCTTAACCGGCGGAGGTTGCACAGGAGATTTTAAAGCGGCTTTTATAACCTGTTTCATCGTATCTTTTTCCTGAATTACCGGTTTACTGCCGCACATTATAGCAACACCCTCGGGATCGGGGATCTCGCCAAACCATGCACAGGCATAGTTTTCATAAACGGCAATACCGATCGCATTCCAGGTTTTTCCCTGCCATTTTCCGGAATTTAACAGAAAATTGTTGAAATATTCCTCCATTTTCCAAACCATGAGTATCGTGTCCTGTATAAGCGGATTATTCTCCCAGTACACAATTTCATAAGCCTTGGATGGATACTTTGTCAATTCGCGGGGCTTATCCCAAACTGAATTCTTCTTGTTTTCATCTCTTGGATAACAAAATGGAAGCCAGGGGCCTTTGTCTGACCAGGAATGAAAATTGCAGGCTCCCTGATCGGGATGTTGCAGTAAAAGATCCTTGGCATGCAGGGCAGCAACATAACACAATGATTTTGAGAGAGGGATAGGAGGCAGGTTGTAATACTGCCGGTAGTCATTGATCATCCTGTGCAGGTACACCTCCCGGGCACTGATACAAAAATTGGAGGGGACTGGTTTGCCCTGTTTCACAATTGTTTGACTAAAAGTCGAGGGCACGACGCCACATACCAAACCCAGGAGCTCCAAAAACAACCATATGTGTATAAGTTTTCTACTGATCATTTTTCGGTTTCAGAGGGATGCTTCTTTTCTGTGCTTACAACCAGTTTATTCTCACGGTCAACTAACCTGGCATAAAAAGCATATTGACCCATATTATTTTCTACTTTCAGCAGCAAGGTGTTCCATCCCGGTTTCATACTTAACTCTATTTCAGCCTGATCTGGCTCGGCAATCCGCTCCCCAAGGTATCGGTAAACCTCTTTCCCGTTGAAAAACACCTTGCCTCCATCATCCGTTCCAATAAACAGGATTGCTTTGCGTAGGTCAGGTGAATAAATATAGGTAAGTGCATAACTTACAACGTACTCACGAGGATAAATTATATCAGTGAGCGAAAGAGATCCATTCAAAGGGGTTAGGGTGTGGGTCCACCGGATCGGGTCCTTCGTTATTCCATAATATTCCTTTTGAAGATCGATCATTTTCTCAGGAAGATACACTGAGTCGAGTCCACGACGGTTAAACCCGGTCTTATGAGGATTCGGAAATGGCCCAAGGATATACCATTCAGGGATGTAAACGCGCTTGGGTTCCATGCTTACACCATCCAGGGCAATATTATATCCCTTGGATAATTCATCTTTGCCGGTAACTATGAAACGGATATCAACGGATCCTGTCAGGGTTTTCAACCCTGACAGGGTTACTTTGCCGTTGGGGAGGATGTGGGGCGAATATCCACGGATGGTTCCAACTTTGCTGTTATTTACATAGATTTCGGCATTCCCGTAATCAGGGCCTTTTGAATAAAAAAGATGCATGTCATAAACTGATTCTTTCAGTCCATTAAGATCCAGTCCAAAAGATGATTTGTCGTGTGCTTCAATTAAAATTTGCCTGTTTTCACCCCATTCAGGCCCATTGTCCGACATATCCATTACCCTTGATTTTAACCCTTCAAGTTTGAATTGCAGTTTCTCAGCTTCGAACATACGTGCGGGCTTAACAATTCGCAATGGAATCCGTTGGCCTGCAATCGGGAAATGAGGAAAGGGTTTGTGTGGTTCCATTTGGTACCAGTAGGCGGTCGAACTGTAATCAGCAATATCCTGGTTCCCATGGCCATGTTCAATGGTGACTTTTATGTTTTTCTTAAATGGGACCGGATCTAAAATATAATGGCGGTAGGCGGCAATCTGCCCAAGTGTATCATTTTTATAGATTAGCCCATTATATGGACCGGCAAATTCTCCGTGATTGAAATACCATCCCCCGGAAAAAAAATCTTCGGTTCCGGTTCCATGAATCGAAGGCCTCTTCTCTCCGTCAACGTAAATCATATCATCACCTTCAAGAAACCCAAGCCCCCCATCATATGATTGGATATTAAGATTTACCCCCACGAGATGTCCCTTACCCTCAGCCTTCATTATTACAAAATTTGAATCATAATTGGTCCGTATGCTCCGGTTCCACTGTGCATGGAAATAGGCTACATCCGATTCGAGGGCTCCTTCAAATTTCTGATAATCAATTTGATAAAAGAAACCAAAAATTTCCTGCTTGGTCTCGTTGGTAATTTCAATGCGGGCTTTTCGTTCAAAAGGCATTGGAAAGTAACAAAGATAACCCCCGCTGGTCATGCCTAAAAACTGAGACATATAGGGTATATATTTAATACCGCATCCGAAGAAATCCCCGATCGGAGCCTCTACCGAAGGTTTAGGTTCGTCATCCCAGTAAATCCGGATTACGATCCTGCGCAGAAAATAGGGGTCCCGCGAATCGATGGTAAACCACATCCTCACAATCATCCCGGGCCCTTCTGCATTAAAAATGGTCGCCTTTTTCCCTGGAGCAACTGAGATCCGGTCATTGTTACCCCCCGAAGAATCAAAGCTTGAGACCTGAATCAGTTTGCTGTTTTTCAGGTATGGCAGGGCTGCCGGTGACATTAACTGCTGGATATCAGTGCGGTAGCCCGTATTGCACGACGATAAACAGAGTAACCATATCAATCCGGAAACTGAAGCCAGGAAAAAAAATTTATTCATATAACTTCCTTTCAACCTGCAAAGGTATACTATTTCTGACTTTCATCTATCAGCAATTTCGCTATTATGGCATCCCAGATATAGTTGGGAGGGCAATTCAGCACTTCATTGTCGGGACTATACGATTCCCAGTAGTTGTGATTTTTCGATAGCTGAATGGTTACCGATCGTACCATTTTCTCGGCCAGCTGTCGGGCAATCTCTTTGTACCCATAGTTTCGCAGACCGTCGTACACCATATAATCCCATAACATCCATACCGGCCCGTTCCATTTACAGCAATAGTCAACATTTGGACTGTACCAGGGATCCTGGGCTGAAAGGGTAGGGACACCATATTTTCGCCAGAATTTAGTGGTATCGGTGAGTACCTGAATCAACCTGGCTGCCCGATCCTTTGGGGCTGCCTCTGCCCAAAGAGCTAAAAAACCGATAATTTCTTGTCGTTTCAGGTCGCGGGTCATAAAATTGAAGGTGTGATCTTTTTTATTTACCGAGTAATAAAATCCAGTTGTTTCATCCCACATCCGCTCATTAACAAGCCTTGCTGTAGTATCAGCCAGTTCCGTCCATTTTTTGGACTCTTCGGTTTTACCGAGTATTTTAGCCATTTGCGCAAGACTCCTTTCCTCCTTGATCACCATCAAAGTAAGATCCAGGCACTCCAGTTCATCTGAAATATCCTCTTTATCTACATCAAGATAACGCTCGGCCGAAACCTGGAATACTGCATTATACCAGTCACGCACATTTTCAATGATGCCGTATGGCCCCCACTCAAAGGTGCCATCCTGATCTGTATCCCGGTTTTTAATAAGCCACTCCACGTACCGGACTCCTGATTCATATGCATCAGAAAGAAATTGGTTGTCTTTTCCTGCCTTGTACACCTCCAGGTTGATCCAGCTGAAAAATGGTGCCGATGTTGTCGGCATATTCTTGTGCGGATAGTCCTGCAATCCTCGCGGTCCGTGACGATAAGCAATCAGACCCTCTAGGTTCTGCTGCTCCATGTACACCCTTTGAGATCCTTGTGCCGACTTGGGATCTAAATAAGCATAGGCCATCATGCTCAGCGATTCATGCAGAACCTGGTGCCCGTGACCCCATCCCCACAGAGGGTTACGAGAAAAAACGTAAAAATTGTATTTGGTTTTTCCTGATGGTGGGTACATACAGCCCCTCGCCAGGTTAAACGCACTGATGTAGGCCAGTTTCTCCGGCTTGTTTTTAAATGCGAGCCGCGGAATCTTGGAATAAAGGATCAGGTTGTCCTCGAAATAGCTCTTCAACATGAAATTCTTTATGGAATCGGCCTCCCTGATCAGTTCAGTCTGGTCTTTCTTTTGATCCTGGAATCCTCTCAGGTACCTGAAATTGACAACTTCGCCAGGTTTTAACCGTTTCTTCAGATGCAACGCAATGAAATCAACATTACCCACTGATTTCATATTCAACGAATCGACCCGGTTATCAGCGTAAAAATCAGTTTTAATCGTGTTATAAAAATCATCCATATTACCAGAATAACCTCCATGCGAAGCAGTCTTGTGGTTGCTTGAAAAAAAATCCCTGACCATCACCGGATATCCATAGTCCACCTTCAGACTGCTGATAAGCCGGTAAGGACTTTCATAACGGTGCGTGATATAACCATCTGAATTTTTATTATAGCTGACTATTTCGAGCGAATCGTTGCCCATTTCCAATACAGGATAGACGGCGATGTCGTGCGGAATTTTATCTGTATTTTTGATTTCCATATCTACCATGGCAATGGCAGAACTATAAACAAAGAAGGTCTCCTTAACCCGGATACCGCGAAAGGGTTCATATTCGAGAAGAGCCATATCCGGAAAGGAAAACTTCACCACAGGTTTCATGAGGTATTCACCGATCTTTGGAATAACCACCTCATCCACTTTCCAGATGCAAAACATAGTTCCGGCATGGTCTGAAGAATAACTAACCGGCCTGCAATCAGAAAAGTAGTCCATCTTATAGGCTTTATCTCCATATAGTTGCGACCTTGACATGGCAGCGGCATAAGTGGTATACAAAGGATCATTTGCATTTGCGTTGATCCGGAGATAATCCTCAACGAGTTTGAATTGCTGTGCCAGGACCGGCATACTGATGAAAAGGAAAAAAAGGGGAACAAACCACATTTTCATATTACCTGAGTTTAAACCTGTTTGATGCTTGATCCAATATTTTTTACTTCTAAACTGTAAATTACAAAATTGCTGCGCAGGGATACTTCATTTTGCCTGCCCTGTTGGTTTTTTTGAGTTGCAACAACTAAATCGGTCATCAGGAAATTTCATCAGACCGTATTATCTTCACCCCCGTATCGTCCGATATCAATTGTCTGATCATACATTGGGCCACGGTGGCCGCCAAAACCCCGCGATACTTCTTCAACCCTCCAATCATTAATGGATTTAATGCCTTCATAATGAAGGTTGCTCCTTTCTCCCCGGCCCGGAACTCCTTCCGGTCTCCTATTAAAAGAGAGGGTTGAAAAATGCATAAAGTCTTAAAGGGGATCTTTTGCAGGTCGTGCTCCATTTCACCTTTGGTCCTGAGATAAAAGTTTGATGAATCAGCATTTGCGCCAATGGATGAAACCACTGCAAACCTGCTTATACCGGCAGAATGACAACCCCTGGCAAAGGAGATAACATAGTCGTGGTCAATGAGGTACTGCTTATCCTTACTTCCCGCTTTTTTAATCGTTGTTCCAAGACAACAGAACCCATGGTCAGCATACAGGTTGGCGATAACCTCAGGTAATTTTCCGAAATCTATCACCTCCTGTTTCAGTTTCTCATGGGATACTTCCAGTTTTTTTCTGACAACTGCAATGACTTTCACATAAGCCGGGTCAGACATGAGCTGCCTGATCAGTTGCTCTCCCACAAGTCCTGTGGCTCCTGCAACAATTGCTGTTTTCTTAGGTTGGTTTTCCATTAATTATGTTGGATGTTTGAGATTTAATTTTTATCTATCAGGAACCGGGCAGCAAGTCCGGCCCATATATAGGCTTTGTTCCAGCCTGCCTGGCGATCATCGGCACTGTAAAACTCCCAGAAAACATGGTCGGTCTTCAGATGATAGACCATGTTGTCCATCACGCGTGAAGCGAGCTCGTTTGCCACCTCGTTATAACCGTAATCACGAAGTCCACGGTACAACAGGTATTCCCATTGTACCCAAACCGGTCCGTTCCAATACCCGATCGGACAATAATAATTACTTTTTGCTGATAGGGATGGGATACCGTAAGGCCGCCAGAATTCTGCAGTGTCCAGCAATTTTTCAACAAGATACCCTGCTTTTTCATGGTCAGCCACACCTGCCCATAGTGGCAGGAATCCTATGATTTCTTTTATCCTGAGATCATTGGTTGCGTTAAAATTGAAAGACTGATCCTTTTTATTCACATTGTAATAGAACCTTGTTTCCGGATCCCACATGATTTTATCGAGCAATTCACCTCTTGCTTCTGCCTCTGCCTGCCACTTCTTCGATTCATCGGCATATCCCAGTTGCTTTGCCATTTCAGCCAGCGATTTTGCTTCCTTGACCATCATAGAATTTACATCAGGACCTTCGAAATTAGCTGCCCAGCCAACTTTATCCCATACCGCCACACGTGCATCACGCACCGATTCCAGCTCGGCATGAGCGCCCCATTCGCATAAGCCATTGTTGTTGGAATCCCGGTTGACTTCATAATACTTGTAGAACTTTTTACCCGAAATATAGGCCTCCTTCAGGAACTGCCGGTCGCCCGTGATTTTATAAATTTCAAAGTTCTCAAAGTTGAACCAGGGTGCCGAACTGGTAGGCTTTCCATTGGTTTCGATGGTTTCATTCAGATAGGGCCCCGTCCGGTAATTGATATAACCATCCGCTTTCTGACGATCCATAAAAACCCGCTGTGAATTCATCGCACCCTGGGGATCCATATATGCATAGGCCAGCATTGACAAACTCTCATGAAAAACCTGTCCGCCATATCCCCAGCCCCATTTGGGTTCACGCGAAAAAACATAGTAATTGAATTTGCATTCACCCTCCGGCGGCATCATACATTGCCGCATCAGTGAAAAACAACTCCAGTAAAGCAACTCCTTGTCTTTGTCTGTAAAATGTAATTTCGGGATCTTCGAATAGGCTTGTTCATCCGCTTTCACCAACTGTTCCAGATCAGGTCCGCTCTTACCATAATCAGCCATTCCAGCCATACCAGCTGGCCTGCCGGCATTAATAAGTTTCATCTTTCGGGGCTCCGCCACCGTAGTAATCAACCTGAACGACGTTGATTCACCGGGTTGCATAGTGATCGTTCTGAAACTCACTATACCATCAATGAAAGGGGTAGTTCGCTTTTGCCTGGTTATTGCATGATTCAGTTTTTTTAAAAAACCGGTTGACGGTGATAAAGGGTCTGTGAAGTTTTTAAAAGAAAAAGTCAAAACACTGTCATACCTGAGAGTTGAATTCAAATGTCCGGACAATTGCTCCAGAACAGGTATGTTGTGTTCTGTCATCCATCCATCCCGTTTTTTTTGAAGTGGAAATTTGTAGCCATCCGGCCAGTATTGGTGTTCAGCCTTATTTGTACTGTCGGATGATGGGTAATAGAGGTAGGGCAGTATGGTAAACTTAAGAGGGTAAATACCATCGTTCTTGAGCCGATACTCCACTATGGTCATTTCTGAACTGTAAACGGCAAAAAAAACCTCGACCTTTAGATCCTTAACCGGATAATAAAAATATTTCATCAGGTCACTGTAGGAGGTTGTCACAACAGGTTCTTTGTAATGTTCCTGAAGACTGAATATCAGGCGATTTTGATTTTGAAAGGCGATTCCAAGATTGGGACCATCTTTTGAAATGAATTCAATCCCCGATTCATCATCAAACCATTGAAACTGGTAGCCCTGGTCCGATTTATACATTGACCTCGACAGGGGAGCAGCATAGGTTGTATATAACGCATCAGTTTTACTGGCATGCAATTGAGAAAGAAATTGTGCTGATCCGCTTACTGCCAGCTGCACCAGGATCAGAAATAGAATGACGCGGATGGTATTCATATTGATAAGAATTTCAAGAAGAATTACGAAGTTGTTAATGAAGAAAAATCAAAACACTTCTGTAACTAAATGTCATAATGGTTTGTAGATGAGCTATTTAATATTAACTGTAACAGTTTTTATCATATATTTTGATTCTGACCGTTCAAAATCTACGGCAAACCTTGAAATCCTGCCGGTTTGATCCAGGAATCTGGCATTTTCAGCTTCTGTTACATTATGCCCGCCCGACCATATTTCAAGAATCCCGGAGCTCCCGGTTTTACCCTCTACCTCAACATGGTAAAGATTTCCTGAAAGTCTTGTGGCAAGGATTCTCATTCCTTCAGCAGGATCACCGGGTTTGGGATTAGCAATAGCTGGTATCACTGATATTCCGGCATCCGTTTCAACAATGAGTTTTATTGCCGGTCCAAGGTCGAATGATACCATCAGCGTGATTGATTGGGCTGATTTAAATGAAGTAAATGGAATCTCCTTGCCATTGATAGTCACTGTTTTGAAATGGGTTCCGGCAGGGTAGGAAGGCATGAAATCAATCATTACTGGGTTTCCCTGGTACAGCATGAATTGATACTCATTTGTTCCTTCTTTGCGCGAATAGAGAAAATTTACACTCTGATCTGCTATCCTGATATGTTCGACATGTAATGAATCCCACTGAGGTGGAAGTTGCGGGGCAAGCAGTATCTTTCTTTCCTGTGCATTTATATCCAGGCCGAGCATTCCTTCAATGGCAGGTTGCAAAACCATTGTTTCCGACCAGCACTGGTGCGCACATACCCCCGATGGTTGATATTCAGCGCCATTCAGTACCTCTTCGACAAACCCAAGTCCCCAGTTCTTGTACACATTCAGGTTGTTCATGATATGCGAAAATCCCTGAATTGGATTCCCTGTTGCGTATTCAGCGAGAGAAGCCCACCCGGTAAATAATGGCCAAACACTTCCGTAATGGTATCCGGTTGGTTTAAACCAGGGACTGTCTTCACGAAGGATTCGTACGCCCCAGTTTGTGGTAAATGCGTTGCCGGCAATATTTTTCAGGGCCAGGGAAGCTTTTTCACGGTCGGTCATTCTGAAATAGATTGGAACCGTTGGAAGTATGGTTTGTTCGGTCCGGAAAGATCCATCTTTGTTTTTACCATAGGCAAAAAATTGCCCGCTGGCATTCCAGAAATCCTTGTTGATGCTTTTTTGCTGCTCTTTCACGTCGAGCCGGTAGCTTTCTTCTTCAATGTCTTTCATAAACCCGGCCATATGGGCTGCCTCTGTCAAAGCAGCGCCCCATGAACCAGCCATGTAAATGGTGGAATGAGATCCGAACAATTCGCCTCCTTCCACCCATCCATGTCCTACATTGGTGTTTTCGATCAGGTGGTCCTGGTCAGTATCGGTCGAAAAGCAGAAATTAATGGCGCGCTTCACATGGGGCCAGCTTGTTCTGAGAAAGGCTGTATCATTGGTGTGACGGAAGTACTTGCCAGCCAGCACGATGTACAATGGGGTGGCATCGGCAGCATCGTAATGCAGTAATCCGGATGTACTGGCTTCATGGAAGATCTTTCCGTTCAGATCCTGGTATTTGTTGAAAAATTCAAGCTGGGATTTGACCTTTCCGAAGTCGCCATAGTCAAGTAACGCAAAACAGCTCCATTCAGCATCACGTCCAAAATACCATCCATAACCGGGCCTTCCGTTCACCTTATGGCCGCCATCCCAGCCATGACGGGTGGTTGAGTAGCCCGCTACCAGGGCTTTTCCCATTCCTGGTGTGTTGACGAAAAAGCGGTCGGCTGCCAGTAAAGCCCACCGGTACCCTATGTTGAAATCCTTGTCTGGCGTTGTAATCAACAGGCTGTTCGAGAGGATATCGCTGGAATGTTGCAACGCATTATCGAAAACCCGGACCGGATTATGGATCGTTTTGTCAAATTGGGTATAGGTACTGCTGTAACCTTCACTGGAAGCGCTGAAAATCACATCCAGGTTGTCATTCATTTCGAGTTTGTAGCAGAGTAAACCCGCCACCTGGATCTTTTCAGTTGGGATACCTTTATTGACACTATCTTTCTTAGTATCCGTGAATCCATCATATTGACCGGCAAGATGAACAACTGGTTTTTTTGTTCCTCCGATCATCAGGTTCAGGTCGCCCGACTGATCCTGAATTGTAATGGCATCAAGGTTGGAATCCCATGAATGACAAATTGAACCTGTAACCCGGTCAGAATAGGGCCACATCCAACGCAGGTTTGATTTGAACCGGATGATCAGTTCAGCAGGGTAAACTCCCCGGTATTCATAGTGAATCACGCCATTTATATTGATGGGGTCATTTATGATCATTTCACTGAGGTAGGCCCTTGGAAATTTATATTGCCGTGAAAAGAATGCAGGATTCACCACAATCTCCGGTCGTTCACCGCTGAGCCAGAAAATAGTATCCTTATAATCAAACCTGATACCGACTTCATAATCACGCATCGCCATGAATGGATGTGCCCACACCTCCTCAATACCCCCATTTTCTGTACCCATGGTCAACAACCGCTCGCCAGCTACATCCCAAAAATTCGAAGTTGCAAAGCGCCTGTTTAAATCAATTTCTGATGCAGGTACATCCCAGTTAACCGAAGGCGGAACATACATCAGCGGTCTGTCTGATTCAGCGACTGGTAAACAAGTAGTTACATGGGAAATCGAATAATCCCAGTAAAATTCCGGCTGATCTTTAAACTGCCCCAGGAGATATTTAAAACAATTTTGGGTGAATAAAGCTAAATGTGCCCTGTTTGTATTTGAAATACTGAAATTCATATAGGCACCCACAGCAATTACTTTCCCTTTACCGGGTGAATATTCAAGCACCAGTTTTGAATCCTCTCTCAAAAAGATGTAATCCCAGTCAACCGCGATCACCTTTCCTTTTTGTGGCACATTCAATCCGAAAAAACCTGATATTCTGATTGTTGTATCTTCCGAAGGCCTGTTTATGTATGCTCCTCCATTCAAGCCCGTAAACAGGGGATGCTCCCTGAATGCGTGAAATCCGAGACGGCGCCCGTAACCACCGTCAACACAAGATTTGGTGCTGTCGTGCAGCATCAGCGGCTCAAATCCAAGAATATTGAGATAATGTGCAGCCTGCAGTGTGAGCAATAACCTGCCTCCGTTTTCAACATACAACCTCAGGGCTTTAACCAGCTTATCATTGGTCTCTGCAGCTAAAAGAGGAGTCGTATCAGACCGGTGCATCCAGATAACGGAAAACCTTCCGTTTTTTTTTGATTGCTTCACAAAGTCCTGTAAAGTTAAAAATTCAGTGGTATATTCGTTTAAGGACTTTACCTGTTCGTAGGCTTGCCGGATTTCCGGATCAGCCGTTTCATAAGGTGTAAGATTCACAAATCCAATAAGTGGTTTTAGGTTGGATTTTGCGACCGCATCCTTTTTCCTGGTAAGAGAAATGGAATGCATACGCATGTCCTGACCTTTACCAGCCTGTGAAAATACCTCCGTTATAGTGGATAAAAAAAAGAATATACTGCAGTATACAAGTGTTTTGCGTGGCGTTATCATAATAATTCAATTAAGTCTTTTATAGAAGAGATCATGGGTACGCCAAGTAGCAGCAAACGCGATGAACTGTGATGGCCGTTCGGGATTAAAAAACAATCGATGCCGATTTCTGCAGCAACTTCAGCATCATGACGGGTATCGCCGATGAATAACATTTTATCTTTAGCTGCTCCGATCTCTTTCACTAAAAGCAGCCCAACATCGGTCTTCCCATGCGCATAATGATCGTCAAGACCTTTTATCAGGTCAAAGTAACCAAAAACGCCCAGGGCCTTGGTCTCTGAGATCAGTTCGTTTTGCTCCCTGGCCGATAAAATATACTGGACAAAACCATGTGCAGCGATAGTTGAAAGTACTTCATGTACCTCAGGGTGCAGGGCTGTTTCAGAATGTCGCTTGTTGTAACGGATAATAAACTCCATGCCAACATCATCGAACGGTTCCTTGTTAAAATCAAAACCAAGCTTCAGATAATAATCCCTGACCGGAAAATCAAATAATTCCTTGTACTGTTCAATTGTTCTCAGCGGCAGTCCGCGCTCTTTCAACATACCATTCATCACATCCACACAAAGCCAGGCATCGTCAAGCAATGTTCCATTCCAGTCCCAGAGGATATGCGTATAGTTTTTCAATTCAATCATCATTTATATGTAGTTTTGCACTTTATTTGCCAAAAATAACGAAAAAACCTTCCTCTGCCTTGATTTTTGATGCCTTTAAAAGTCCATTAAAAGAACTTGAAAATTGCACCTTGTGCCCGCGAAGTTGTCAAGTCAACAGGCTTCAGGGGAAGAGTGGATATTGTAAAAGTGATGACTCCTTCAGCATAGCCTCTATCTGCATCCATCGGGGTGAGGAACCCGCTATCAGTGGTTCAAAAGGCATTTGTAATATTTTTTTTACCAATTGCAACCTTCAGTGTATTTATTGTCAGAATCACCAGATCAGTGTCAACCAGATCATCCGGACTAACTACAGGATGGATCTCGAAGAAGTGATCTCGCGTATCACCGCGATGCTCGACCAGGGAATCAATCGGGTTGGTTTTGTATCTCCGTCTCATTTCATCCCTCAAATGAAAGTGATAATTGACATTGTGCATTCACTGGGTTATAAACCAGTATGGGTATACAACTCAAATGGATATGATAAAGCCGAAACCCTTCGTACCCTTGAAGGCATCATTGATGTTTACCTTCCCGATTTCAAATATTCAGACCCCGACCTGGCCTGGGATTACTCCGGCGCCCGCGATTACCCTGTTATAGCTGCTGCTGCCGTCCGGGAAATGTATCGTCAGAAAGGGGCAGCATTAATTAAAGGTGACGATTTAACAGCTGAATCAGGAATAATTGTCCGGCACCTTGTGTTGCCCGGCCATGTTTCAAATAGCCTTGGCGTGTTGAGGTTCCTGGCAGAAGAGATTTCACCGCGGTTGCATATTTCGCTGATGGCACAATATTATCCGACAGAACAGGTCGAAAAACATTCAATGCTCCAGCGTGGGATATCCAAATCAGAGTACCGTCAGGTCGTTAAGGAATTGGAAAAACTTGGAATGTTCAATGGCTGGATCCAGGAATTCGAAAGCAGTGAATTCTACCGTCCCGACTTCAGTCAACCACACCCATTCGACTAAAAATGTAATTTCATCCCCAAAATACTTTCAAACTTGATAACGATCCAGGCTCATTAACGAATAATCTTGTCAAGTTCTTACTTCATCATCAAATTCACCCGGGTCAAAGAAATTTCTTGTTACTTCCGGCGTAACTCATTAAATTTGGACGATTCTATAATGTACCTTTACCGATGTTCAACCCTCCGGCAACACGCTTCCAGGTTTCATTTTTTACGTTATACCACATGCCGGTTCCATTCCATCAAATTTTCAATCTAAATAAATATTCAACCAATGAAGAAAATTAACACAATCATGCTGGCATTTTTTTTCCTGGCCATTATTTCTGAAGGGTTTGCCCAGGATAAAGAGAAAAAATCTGATTCAGGATATGTTTTTACTGTTGTAAAACAACTTCCGGCTACATCTGTTAAAAACCAATACCGCTCAGGTACCTGCTGGAGCTATTCAGCTATTTCGTTTCTGGAATCAGAGCTTCTGCGTAACGGCAAGGATACATTTGATCTCTCGGAAATGTATTGTGTTCGCAATGCCTACTCTGATAAAGCCATTTTGTATATCAGGTTCAACGGTAAGCACAACTTCGGTGGGGGCGGGGCAGCACATGACGTTACCAGCGTTTTAAAAAAATATGGCATGGTCCCTGAAGAGGCTTATTCAGGCATGACGATCGGAGAGGCAAATCCGGTACATGGAGAAATGGATGCGGTCCTGAACGCGAATGTTGATGCAGTTGTCAAGAACCCGAATAAAAAACTCACTCCTGTGTGGCATCAGGGTTTTAATGGATTATTGGATGCTTACCTGGGTAAGATTCCTGAAAAATTCAATTATAAAGGTAAGGAATACTCTGCAAAATCTTTCAGTGATATGATGGGGCTTAACCCTGATGATTATGTCGAACTTAGTTCATACACCCATCATCCCTTCTACTCGAAGTTTATCATCGAAATTCCTGACAACTGGGAAATGGGTGAAGTGTATAACCTTCCTGTTGACGAACTGATTGAAGTGATCGACAATTCAATCAACGAGGGATATACTGTTGTTTGGGGCGCCGATGTTAGCGAAAAGGGATTTGCATGGAAAAGCGGTGTTGCTGTTGTGCCTGATAAAAACGCCCCTGAGATAGCTGGAATGGAAAGCGGGAAATGGTCAAAAATGTCGGATGCCGATAAAGATAAACTGCTCTTTAAATTTGATAAACCAAATCCTGAAAAGAAGATCACCCAGGAGATGCGCCAGGTTGAATTTGATAACTATCAAACCACAGATGATCATGGCATGCATCTCACCGGAATTGCAAGAGATCAGAATGGGACCAAATACTATTTGATCAAGAATTCATGGGGCACCGAAGGAAGTCCCTACAAGGGATATTTTTACGCATCAGAGCCTTATGTCAGGTTGAAAACCATGGACATTATGGTTCATAAAAATGCAATCCCCAGGGAGATCAGAAAAAAACTCGGGATCAATTAACGATGTCCCTCTGAAAAGCCAATATCGATATCACTGTCACTCGCTCCCATTACTTTGTAATCAACTTGTCGTAATTGGCTAAGGGTTCAATGGGTATGCCGCGTGTCGAGATAATTAAACCATAGTCCTTTGAATGTCGGCATCTGTAATGATTCTTGCAGGAGGGTAAGATAATCTTTCCGCGCGATGAGCGATGCTCCAAGACCCAGCAGGTGAGATGTTTCCACCTGGCAGTCAATAAATCGGAACCCATTTTGCCGGCAGTGTTCAACCAGGGCATGAAATGCCACTTTCGATGTGTTGTTCATCAGGAAAAACATGCTTTCACCAAAAAAAGCAGCGCCAAGAGATACTCCATATAGACCACCAACCAATTCGTCCTTGTAAAACACCTCTACTGAATGGGCGAATCCCTGTGCATGCAAGGCAATGTAAGCCACTATGAAATCCTCACTGATCCAGGTGCCTTCCTGGCCCGGCCTCGGCGCTGCGGCACAACCCTTTATAACCTGGTCGAAAACCGTATCGAATCTGACTGTGAATTTATCACTTCTGATGGTCCTTCTCAATGAGTCAGCAATGATAAACCTGTCAGGAAATAAAACCATCCTGGGATCGGGAGAATACCAGTAAACATCCTTGTCCTCACTGAACCATGGAAAAATGCCATGTGCATAAGCCTGAATTAACCGTTCCTCCGACAAGTCCCCACCAATAGCGACCAATCCGTCAGCTTCCGCCTCATCAACTGGCGGAAACACTGGCTCATATGGTAATAAATAAACCGCCATGCCCCAGGTTTTTTTGATTTCTTACAGGATGAAACTTCAGCTACTCAATTGTTTCTTCGCCTATTGCCCCGTTCTTACTTTAAAAATCGTTGATCAATATTCGATATTCATTTTGTTTATAGACTTCTTACTTCAAAACTCGTTGATCAATATTCGATATTCAAATGACCATATCCAGCGCACCAAGAAGTTTCCCGCAAGCCAGTTCAATTTCCTCCTCTGTGATCGTCAGAGGTGGAGCTATGCGGAATGTAGCAGGTTTAAAGAGATACCAGTCAATGATGAGACCCTGTTTTATGGCAGCTTCCATAAGTTTGCCTCTCTTTTCAGGATGAACCAGATCAACACCGAGTGCCAGGCCCGCATGGCGGATCTCCGCAATGGCCGGATGTCCCGATAGTTTCTCTGTGAATTTTTTACCCTTCTCTTCAGCTTTCTGAATTAGCCCGTCTGATAAAAGCACCTCAAGCCCTGCTAACGCTGCAGCACAGCTAACCGGGTGACCACCAAAAGTTGTTATATGTCCTAATTCGGGATTGTACGCGAGCGTATCCATCATTTTCCTGGGTGCAATAAAAGCTCCAAGTGGCATTCCCGCGCCCAATGCCTTGGCTAGGACAAGAATATCTGGTACGAAATCGTAATGTTCAAAACTGAATAATTTCCCAGTCCGGCCCATTCCCATTTGCACATCATCTACGATGATTATTACACCATTGCGGGCGCATCTCCTTTTTAACTGAAGCAGGAAATACTCTTCCACCGGTACGATCCCTGCTTCGGCCTGTATGATTTCGATGACAACGCAGGCAGTTCGGGAGGATATTTTTTCGAGGTGACAATAATTGTTGAACTCGGCCAGGGTGACATCCGGAAGCAGTGGCCTGAATGAATTTTTCAATGTTTCGTTCCCCAGTATGCTCAGACTTCCGTGTGTGCTGCCGTGATAAGAATCAATAAAGGAAATAATCTCTGTTCGGCCTGTGAATCGTTTGGCCAGTTTCAAAGCCCCTTCTATGGCTTCGCTGCCTGAATTGACAAAATAAACCGAATTCAGTTTTTCAGGCAATAAACCTGCCAGCCGTTCAGCCAGGTGTACCTGTGGAGATTGAATAAATTCGCCGTATACATTCAGATGCAGATATTTATCAAGCTGGTCCCTGATCGCATCAAGCACCTTTGGGTGGCGGTGACCTGTGTTACTAACGGCTATCCCCGAAACCAGATCAAGATATCGCTCTCCTGACCTGGAATAGAGGTAAATTCCTTCAGCTTTAACAATATCAATACCCATCGGATTGACGGAGGGTAAGCCAAGGTACTTGAAAAATAATTCACGTTCTGTCATCTCTTGATCTGATTACAAATGCCATCAAAGATATAAAATCAAGGTGGAATAACTAAATTTGCCTGGAAATCTTCAAATCCTCAATCTTCAAATTCACAAATTAATGAAAGATAAAGTAGTCATCATAACTGGCGCCTCGTCCGGGATAGGGAAGGCCTTGGCTTTTGAATTCGCCCGGCGTGGAGCGAAAATTGTTTTAGCCTCACGTTCAGGTATAACGGATCCAAAATTGTATCAGATTACCTCTGATATACTTGTTCTTAAGACAGATGTTACACAGGAAAATGAATGCAAGTTATTGATTTCAAGTGCTATTGAAAAATTTAATCGCATTGATATCCTGATCAACAATGCCGGTATTTCCATGCGGGCTTTGTTTAGTGAAGTCGGGCTGGATGTAATACGCCAGCTCATGGATACCAACTTTTGGGGAACGGTGTATTGTACAAAATTTGCACTACCGTACTTGCTGGCATCAAAAGGATCGGTCGTTGGAGTATCTTCAATTGCAGGATATAAAGGTCTTCCCGGGCGAACTGGCTATTCCGCCTCCAAATTTGCTATGCAGGGACTTCTTGAGGTTATTCGGATTGAAAATATGAAAAAAGGATTGCATGTCCTGATTGCCTGCCCTGGGTTCACAGCCTCAAATATCCGGAAAGTAGCGTTGTCGAAAGATGGGACCGCCCAGGGTGAAACCCCGCTCGATGAAAGTAAATTGATGACCGCTGAGCAGGTAGCCATCCATATCATTCGGGCTGTGGAAAGGAAAAAAGAACGCCTGGTACTCACAACACAGGGAAAAATGACGGTTCTGCTGAATAAATTCTTCCCGAAATTCATGGATAAAATGGTATACAACCACATGGCCAAAGAACCGAATTCACCAATTAAATAAGCTGGCAAGCTGGTAAGCTGGCAAGTTGGCAAGTTGATCAAACATTTGCCAGACTGCCAGTTTTTACTTTCACAGCAATTAAACCTCCCAACTTCCCAACTTGCCAACTTGCTAACTTGCCAACTTACCAACTTGCTAACTTGCCATCTTTCACCCCCTCGGATGATACTGAATAATGGTACT
>CAISJJ010000415.1 GCA_903885595.1 uncultured Bacteroidales bacterium | reverse complement strand
CACCTCATCCTCCAGCTCCTTCTCCTAAAGGAGAAGGAGAGGCGGCGCTAATTATATGTTTATCAATATTTTATTTTTAAAATCTTGTTTTTTCATTAGGAAAACTTATAGGATAGGCTCTTTCCAGTCGATATTATATATGCTACGAAACACCTCCTCTTCTCCTTTAGGAGAAGGGGAAGGGGGTTGAGGTGATTAATCATATTCTACGGTTTTGTTAACACGCTATCGTTATGTGAGAAAATGCGAAATGTAAGTTAATTAAACCTAATCATGCAATTATTGAAACTATATGATTCACATTCTGATGCTTATATTGTTGTTTGAAGTGAGAAATATAAGTTAAAAATAAACTAAAAATTTTAAAAACAGGCTAAGTGTTTATCCAAAACAACTTACCAACTTACCAACTTGCCAACTTGCCAACTTGCCAACTTCCAGCTCTCATTTTTCCGTATTTGGCAGGCTCAAAAATACAAAGAATCTTGTTCCTTCTACCTTGGTGCGGAGCAGTTTGTCGTTTTTGTAAAGCAGCCTCAGGCGTTCACGGATATTATTCAATCCAATGCCAGTACCTTTACGCGGATGTGCGTTGGGATCGAAATCATTTACAATGCGGATTTCGAGGAACCCTTCTTTGTATTCGCATTCCATTTCAATGCTTACCTGTTCGATACTCTCATACACGCCATGCTTGATTGCATTTTCAAAAAGGGGCTGAAGCAGCATAACCGGAATCTGATGGCGGCGGCAGGATCCCTGCAGGTTAAAACTGAACAGGAGCTTTTCGCCGAAACGAACTTTTTCAATCTCAAGATACCGTTGAATATTGGCCATTTCAACCTCAAGCGTGGTAAAACTCGTGGCATTGTGTGAAACCGAATATCTCAGGAAATCAGAAAGTTTTATCACCATCTCCCGTGCCTTTTCGGGGTTTGTGATGGTAAGTGAGCTGATTGAATTCAGGCTGTTGAAAAGAAAATGGGGATTAATCTGTGATTTGAGCATGTTAAGCTCGGTCTCTTTCAGCACTTCACGCAACCGCGACTCAACCTTTACCTTTTCCTGAATCTTGATATAGTAGATGAAAAGATAATAAACCAAAGCGATAAAGATGTAGTAGATGATGCCACTGACAATTTTATTGGGGATGGATATCATCAGGGTCTCCAAATATACTTTGTTGGCGTTGAATATGGTACTGAGTACCGCGTATGAAAGACCATTCCAGACCACCAGCGCCAGGGTGAGAAAGGCAAGGTGGTTAAATACGACATTCCAGATATTGTACTGATCAGGTATGCTGTACCTGACAATAAACCACATGGAAATTCCCACGCCACAAAAGAGGCTGTTAAAAACCAGGCTATCGGCCAGGGCCACCTCTATGGGAAACAAATAGATAAAGTAAAAAATAGAAAAGTGGACCCCCGCAATGAGGGCCCACAAACCAAAGTAAACGGAAACGGATCTTTTATCGAGAAAAACCGGATGTTGCATGCTTCTCAGTTTGATATTCAGTAACTTTTAATTTCACCTCCCCCGAAAATTGTGCTGCCTTTGATAATGAGGATTCTTGATGGGTCGGGGCTCTCTTTGATATAGGCCCTCTTATCGGAAAAGCCACCCATGATCGAAGTCATCTTAAGCTGTATCCGCCAGTCGGCTGGCACGATGAGGGTCACACCACCAAAAATGGTATTGACTTCAAGTTCGCTGACTCCCTCGGCAAGGGTTGCCTGTGTAAGGTCAAGTTCAGATCCGCCAAATACGCAGTTGATATGCCCGCCGCGAAACTCCTGGTGGATAACACGTTGTTTTCCTCCGCTGAAAATATTCTCTTCATGCACATACCCCTCATCAAAATGCTGGCTGGCTAAATGTGGAACATGCGATTGCCATGGCCGGCGGGGCATGCGTTTGGTCAGAAGAAGGACTCCGATGCCGATCAGGATGGCAGGCCAGAAAACATGCATCACATTAAAGGGTAAATCAAAAACCCTTGGAAGGATGAACACGCCACCTATCAGGATCAGAATGGTACCCGGCGTGCGGCTTTCGCTGCTGAAAAGGCTTATAACGCCGATGCCAATGAGCAGCATTTGCCATGAAAACAGGACATGCCGCAGATAATCGTTTAAAAATCCGGTATTGGATAACAGTAACAGAAACCCTGCTACAATAACAATGACTCCAAGTATGTACTTTTTCATTTGAGGGCCGTTGTCGTGGTTTGATTTATTTGGTTCCATGGCGATGAAGTTTAAAAGTAGTTATTTGATGAAGCAAAAATATACCCGTTTGACTGGCCCGCAAACGATTAATCGACAGAATACGGCAAAATCCCGATGAACAGACAAGGGGACGTACGAATTACGATTTACGAATTACGAATTACGAATTACGATTAACAAATAGCGAATTACAGTTTTGAAAAATTATCGTCAATCGTCAAGTAATCCCATTAAATCGTATATCGTATATCGTATATCATATCGACTCCCACCATATATTATCAACTGAAAATCAAAAAATTTCCTGATACAGATTTATGTACTCACAGATATTTCCGGTAAAGTTAAGGAATTTTTCAAAATCATGCAATGAAACCACCAGTGAGGCAGTATTGATGCAAGGATGAAAGCTGATCCTGTCTGACTTAACCAGGTTCTCGTCAATAAAAAGGTGAACATGTTTGTGTGTGTCATGGATAAGTCCAAAGGGAGAAACTGAACCGGGAGCAAGGCCCAAATATTTTTTCATCCGTTCATCGGATGCAAAGCTGAGTTTGCCTTGTTTCAGCCTTTGTTCAAGATCGCGGATAACAAGCTCGTGGTTATGTTCAAGAATAACCAGGTAATGCCTGTTCCCTTTATGATTTCTGAAAAAGAGATTTTTACAATGGGTTGCCTCAATATCTTTCCAGTACACCCTGGCCAGTTCAATGGTAGGCGCCGGCGGATGCTCATAATATTCATAATGGATATCAAGTTTATCCAAAATCTTATACAGCAGCGGATCACCGTTCATAATCATACGTCATTTGGAGATTGATGAGATATACGATTTACGATTGACAATACACGATATAACGATATGCTTATCTTCAATCGTCAGCTAATCCCTAAATTCGTAATTCGTAATTCGTAATTCGTAATTCGTAATTAAAATATCTCCTGTGCCTGTAAGTACAGCCCCTGCGACACCTCCCCAATCCCAAAATCAATCAGGATGTTCGTGCGGTCGATTTTTCCGACCATGATACGGAAACCAAATCCACACCCCGGTTTAAGATACCCGAAAAGGGGAAGGTTCATGTCGCGGTTTGATGCGGTGGAGACATTTGCAAAAAGAACTCCGCCCACTATTCTGGAACAGCTAGAAATCGGGAACCGATATTCAACCTCACCATACACAAAATCCTCACCCCGCCATCGTCCCTGGGCGTAACCACGTCCAGATGAGTTGCTCTGGTCAAACCCATTCGACATCAGGTTGAGGTAAGGGATTTCACCGGTGGTGATGAAACTTCCATACAACCAGAATGCCAGCAGGTGCCGGGGAACCCGCTTTGACAGTCCTACATAGGTACGAAATTCGGTCCATAAACGCGATCCGTCGCGACTGCTTCCCAGGAAATCAATATTGTAGAGGTAACTTGCATTTACATAGACACCCTTGTATGCATTAATAATATTATCGCGGGTGTCGTAGGTAAAATTAAGGCTGAACCCCGATGTTGTATAGGCCAGGGCATTGAATTCATGCAATGTGGAATAGGCGTAATGTGGCGTGATGATTTTGGTAGTTGAGTCGAGGTTCAGGTGTTCATCTTTGATATCATAGTAAGAATCGAAGTGATACCCCAAACCTGCATAAAAATGGGGGACAACTTCCCGGAAAAGAATATTGTGAAATTTAATCCAGTTATATCTCATAGGGAACTTGCCCCCGTTATAAGAAACCTGGTTATCAGGCGAATTCTGTTCATCAGGAATAACGGGAATGTTATCACCGGGTCCTGTTCCTAAACCGTAGGTAGGAAGACGAAAAAGGTACCACCGCCAGTCGGTTTGAAGGATCCATTTGTTCTGGCTGAAGAACATGGTCCCTCTGATATAGGAGATCAATTGTTTTTTGGTTGTCCATAACACCTGCACCGATCCTGCTGAAAGTTTGGTAAGCGCATTGTGCCCCATCGACCAGGAAACAGAAGAACCGGCGCCAAGTTGCAGTCCGGTTGCAGGAGAGGAGGCTATAAGGGGCAGGATAATGGCCCTCACCTTGCGGGCGGGAATTTCGGGCGCCTGTATTTTCTTCTTTGAAAGAACATCAAAGATATCCATTTGCTGGCATTCAGGAGCGGCCGGCAGTGAATCATGTGCCGATTCCTTACCGGGTTCCTGACCTACGGAAGAACCGGCCATCATAAACAGGATGAAAATGAAAAGAGAGCGGAAAATAGTTTTCATCATTGGTCT
>CAISJJ010000414.1 GCA_903885595.1 uncultured Bacteroidales bacterium | reverse complement strand
TGTTTGGCGATCCGGTCAGGAATAAGAAGAGTTGGGAGATAAAACGCATGGATGATATTTCTGATTCCCGGTTAGGGAAAATGCGTGACAAAAAGTTCATTACAGGCAATCATCTGAGAAAGTATATCGGAAATTCAAATGTCCAGTGGTTTCGTTTTAAACTGGATGATTTGGAGGAAATGGATTTTGATGAAAGAGAACGAGCATTATTTGCTTTGATGGATGGAGACCTGCTGATTTGTGAAGGTGGTGATATAGGACGATGTGCAATATGGAGAAATAATTTGAAAGAATGTTTTTTTCAGAAAGCCATACATCGAGTGAGATTACACAAGTCGCGAGCTATACCTGAATATGTTCAGTATGTGATGCTTTTGTTTTCGTTATACAATGGTTTTAAGAATGTTACCTGTAAAGCAACCATTTCACATTTAACCGGTGAAAAGCTTAAAGAAACGCTTATTCCATTGCCTCCACTTGAACTTCAAAATCATTTTGCAGCAACGGTAAATAAAGTCAAATCCGCAAAGGATAACTATATCAAATCTCTCACCAATCTTGATTTCCTTTATGAGACCATTAGCCAAAAGGCATTCAAAGGCGAGTTGGATTTGTCACGTGTACCTCTTGTCGAAGAGGGCAAACCAGTGAGCAAAATGGCTGCCCTTAAGGATTTTTGATTAGTGCGTATTTATTATTGCTGTTGTTGATAGATAACGGTTATTCATTTTTTTGTTTTAAAAGATAACGACTTATTTGACAGATGTGCGAATCAATCTTGTTTGCTTTTACCGAATTTGACAAGTGAGTCTAAACATTGATAGTGCTCAAAAAGTATGCCTTATCACCATGTAATTGCAAAGTTAGTGTCGGAGGAAAAGTTTCGCTGCCTGTTTTCGGACTTGTCAGTTGCTGAACTGAGGCAGAACTTCGTTGCTCCCTATGAAGGAGGGAAGCCGTTCTTTGTAGGCAATGATTTGATATCGCCTCTTGATCTGCGATCAGTACAAATTGTTTGCACTCAAAGTCCAGATCAAATCGAGCGAGATGAGATCAATCGTGTAAGTCGAGAGAGAATAGATGAAATCAACAGATCGAGCGGCATCTTCATTGTTAGTATTGGTGGAGGCTATGCGCCGCAAGACATTGCAAACGCCGGAGAGGATGTTACGCACAAATTTATCAAGGGGTCTCCTGGTTTCAAAGCTGTCCAACTGGCTCATTCATTGAAAGTGCTAAGATGGATTGGAGGAATAATCGCAACAGTGATTGCTGCAGGTATAGCTAAATGGTTGGGATAGGTTTGATGGAGCGGACAATCTTCTTGTGGGAAGAACCAATTCTTATGGTATTTATTTCTTGTTTCATGAAAACCCTGATATGAACTGGGAAAAATCTGGTGTCTATAAATTAGAATTAGTAATCAAAGGAACAATCGGAGAGAATGAATTTTTACGAAGAAGAATGACTATAAACTTTGAATATCTTGAAAAAGAAAAGTGTGATAGTTATGGCAGCTTTTTCAATAGAGGTGAATTAAAATTGCTGAAATGGAACATAGCAAAAAATGCCACTTAACAAACCGGCACCTAATGTTGATATTCCAAGCATTTTCCACACCGTAGCATTTTTCTGGTTAGGCGGCTTTGCCGTTCCAGTTCCGGCGTAGGTAACGCAAACTCTTATGAGGTATAATAAATATGTGGTCATCCGTTACAGAAATCCTTGCAGTAGTTCTTCCTTCGTTATTCACTGGGGGCGCTCTTGTAGTATTTTTGGCCAAGAACTGGTTTCTGGAACATTTGCGAAGTAGTATCAGAAGTGAGTATGACCAAAAACTTGAACGTGTAAAAGCAGATTTATCAGCCAGGAATGCTACACAGATAGAAGAACTCAAGGCGTCTCTGGCGAAAGATATCTCAGTCATCTCCGCAGTTCAGAAATCTTTTAGCGATTCTTACAATT
>CAISJJ010000413.1 GCA_903885595.1 uncultured Bacteroidales bacterium | reverse complement strand
AACCTCATCGTGCTACCAATGTTTCGCACCTACGGAGCGAAATGCTCCCGAACCTAATAGTTTCCAATCAATTAAAATAAATGCAATAACTCCCGGAATTTTAAGTTAGCAAATACTATGTTACCCAGACAACTTGTCCCCTTTCTCACTCTATCACCCTTCCGCATATCCGAATGTCCGAATGTCCGCGTGTCCACCACGTCCGCATGTCTACCAACTTACCAGCTTACCAACTTGCCAGCTTACCAACTTGCCAGCTTACCAGCTTACCAACTTGCCAGCTTACCAACTTGCCAGCTTACCAACTTGCCAGCTTACCTGCTTGCCAACTTGCCAGCTTGCCAACTTGCCAGCTTACCAGTTTGCCAGTTTGCCAGCTTGCCAGCTTGCCAGCTTGCCAACTTATTCACACACTTTAACCTCCCCATATGAGCCCCCTAAAAGTCGGCGATAAAGTAAAATTTCTCAACACCTCCGGTGGAGGAATTGTTGCAAAGTTAATTGACAGCCGAGTTGTCAGTATCCTGATCGAAGATGGATTTGAAATACCTACCATGATCAGTGAGTTGATAAAAATCGATCCCCATGATGCTGCAGGACGTTTTTTTGAGGACCATTATAAAATAGATATCCCGGTTGAGGAACCAGCAGAAGAAGAACCCGCCGATGAGCGGTTAAGTCACCTCCCTGCTCACCTGATTTCAGACCGTAAATCGGAGGACATTTACCTGGCCTTTGTTCCGCATGATCAGAAGTGGCTCATTACCGGACATCTTGATGTTTATCTGATCAACAACAGTTCATACGATATACTTTATAATATATTCAGCAAAACGCCTTTGGGGCATTATGACGGGGTTGATTATGGCAGCATTTTTCCCGACTCGAAGCTGCTTCTTGATACCATAAACCGTGAACAACTGTCACATTGGACTGAAGGTTACCTTCAATTCCTGTTTCATAAGCAACAAACCCGGGTTGTATTGCCCCCGTTCAACTCGGAATTCAGGATAGAGGGCAGGAAGTTTTTCAAGGAGGGAAATTACCGCGAACATTCTGTTATGCGGGACAAGGGTATTGTGATAAAGGTGCTGTCTCTTACTGAACATCTCCACGCTGAAGAAAATGCTTTACCAAACCCATCTTCACACCAGGAGCAATTATCAGGCAGCACAAACCCATTGATCGCAAAATACCAGGTTGCACCAGGAGAGGCTGTCGTGGACCTGCATATTCACGAATTGGTTGATGATCCGACGAACCTGGAGAAAAACGAGATCCTGGAATTTCAAAAAAGTTATTTCCTGAAATGCTTTGACAGCGCTTTGGCAAGTCACTACAGGAAGGTTATTTTCATTCATGGGGTAGGTAATGGCATTCTTCGGAACAGTATCATAGAATTGCTTAAAAAGCAGGAGGGCATCGAGTTCTTCGATGCCCCCATGGCAAAATATGGTGTTGGAGCCCTGGAGATCAGGATCCCGGTTAACTTGTAGCTATCGGATCACTGAAATTTTACGTGAATAAACACCTGCTGCTGTCCGAAGCTGAAGAATATACACGCCAGGCTTAAGATTGGTTCCCGCGATGGTTGTTTCATGCCGGCCTGCGCCCTGATTTCCCAAAGAACGGCTTTGTACCAATTGTCCGAAAGCAGAATACAAGTTCAAAATCACTTCAGTGCTGCCGGCCAGATAAAACGAAACATTCGCAGTTTGATCAAACGGATTGGGGTAGACATTAAATGGAGCGGCGCTGTTCTCTTCCCCGACTGTGGTTGGGGATTCCATCCAGAATTCAGTCGATTCAAAAGATCCGAACTGTCCGCCTTGCTTGATTATCGTACCTCCTGACGAGATTTCATAAACACCTACGCCATTTGCACAGCAGATTCCGTTGCCTCCGGCATCATAAATCGTAAAGGTATAACAGTCGGCCTGGGTAAGGGTTATTGTATCAAGATAAATGTGATTGGCAATTGGAAAAGGTCCGCCTGCGTCAACCGCTACTCCCATTGAATTTTTTACATCCCATGTGATATCCTGGGGCAGATTGTCGGTGCGCAACACAAGCCTTATCTCGTTCGTTGAAACAGCCGAGGAGGTGAGGCTGAAGAAGGCGGTATCGTTTTTCGGGTATTCATCCGACATGTTGTTCGGACTGGTCGTATAAACAGACAATACATTCTGCGACAGGATATCGAAAGAATATTCGGGCAGGGTTACCATGGTTTTTTGCATGCTTTGAAGGTTTCCGTTCCAGGTATATGAACCCAAAGTTCCATCATTTACCTTATACTTTATGGTCATGCTTGTAACGGGATTATTGCCGTTGTTGCGAATCTTCACCGTGGGTGTGATGATGTTTTTACAGGTTTTTACAGGAACATTCAGGATTTCCAATACCTGAAGGTCATTGCTGAAAGGCAGCGCCAGTGCATCGGGGGTACTGTTGGCTGTTTGATAAATTTCTTTTGTGTTTTTATTCTGGACGAAACCGACAGAAGCGATCTGGTTAACATCATACACAATACCAAATTTCCAGGCGCCTTCAAGCAAAACATAATCCCCGGCGACCATCGAAGAGGGGATGGTGGTCCCACTGGAACCGGGAATCATCTTTTTCATGACATTGTAAAAATCGCGCTCTCCATTTGAATTGTTACAAGGAGCAGAATTAAAATGGATCCACTTCTCAATGATGACATTCTGCGCCGTCATACTGGCATTAATGTTCTGGGTGCATTTTATCAGCATGGTTGAATATACCGAATCCTGACCGGCCGAAACCTGGTGTCTGAGCTGGATTTCAAAGGGCGATGGCATCGCATACCGGTTATTGATGTTGGTCATACTCCATCCACTGGCGCCGCCATTGTAATAGTTCCCGTCAAGGTTCGACTCAGGAACAGAGGTAACGCCGTAATAGGTAACCCTGGCGCCGTTTTCGACGGCATTTGCCAGGTTCATCGGATCGCCGGCCGACGGCCAGTTCACATGATAGTATATGGAGGTAAACTTGTCGGGGTTCTGTGTTTGCCAAGTGTGAAATCTTACGTTTGCAGCCACACAGGGCCCACAGGTTGCCGAAGTAAATTCTTCCAGCAGGACCAGCCGCTGCGATTGGGTGTAACCTGTCGTAACGATGACCACGAAAACAAAAAATAATAAAAGTCTTTTCATACTAAGTCGGCTATAATTATATAGCTGACAAAGCTACTAAATTAGGTTCAGGGAATGATGGTTTCTGGAAATTTTGTAACTTTGTCGGGTCAAAACCCACCAAAATTAAAAATATGAAAAGAAGGCTACTCTATTTATTTTTTCTTTCAGCCGTTGTTTTTTCAGGCTTTGCGCAAAGTATCGAACTTTCCAACATGGAAGGGACTGTTATACCGGCAAACTCCCACATAATGCAATACGTGGATCCCCTCAGCGGATCTATGTTCAGTACGTTGCTGAACGTCAAGAACATCAGCAGTGCGCCGATCAGTGTATTATGTAAAAAAGTTCATCTTACACTGATTGATTCCACTGTATTTGCGATGTGCTGGGCAGGATCCTGCTATTCTTCCGAGACATTTGTGTCGCCAAATGCGCAATTGATTGAAGCAGGGCAAACAAATAGTGAATTCTCCGGAGATTATATGTCAACAAAGATGTCCTATACTTTTAATATCGGCGAAAGCGAGATTCGCTGGGTTTTCTTCAACCAGGATAATGTCAATGACTCCGTGAGCGTTACCATAAAATACAGCACCTTTGGTGTAGGCATCGAAGATGGCAACGTTCGGCAGGCTTCACTCTCAAGCGCATATCCCAATCCGGCCGGGGCTAATTCAAGTTTCAGCTATTCGGTACCGTCAGGTTCTGAAGGAGCGGTTGTTGTGCGGAACATCCTCGGTTCAACCATGTTGTCGGAGCCACTCGCGGCAGGTAACGGAAAATTCACGATCAACACGGGAACCTTTGGCGATGGCATTTATTTTTACTCGCTGATGATCGATGGAAAGATCAGCCAGACTAAAAAGCTGATTGTAAAACACTTCTGAAACAGGGTGTGCATACGCCTCCTCCCCAAATTTCATTTCAGTTCCAGTAAAATGGCCTCACCGGATACCCAGCCCCGGATGAAGGTGGGAATTTTTTCAATATCGTACAGGATCGATGCAGAAGGGGAGGCATCGGGAAACATTTCAACATAATACCAGTTATTTCCCTTTCCATAGGATTTACTGGCCAGGACAAGTCCCTTTGCCCTGGTGCGGTATTTTGCTATGATATTCCCAAAGGTATCGAGATACGGAATAAATGGCTCATTCAACTGGGCAGCAGAGGCCCTGAGCAACATGGTATCGGCTTTGGTAGTGAACGATACCGGCAAGGGGTAAGAGGCTGCCGGTTCTTCGGTGTACTGGTACACCACCTCTTGTTTGCCTTTGACAAAGATTGGCTCCTGTTGTTCCTGTTTTACGGAGTAGTTTCGTGTGAAATAAAGATAGCTGCCGCAACAGCCAATATCCCCGGTTTGCAATTCTGTTAGCAGTCCATTGGTTTCGACGAACTTAGTAATGTATTGGTAATCTTCGAACACAAGTGAAAAGCTGTCTTTTTGGTTCAGGTAGATACGGACAATGTCCGATTCTCCGCCACTGAACCCGCTGAAGATCATATCGGGCAGGTCATCCCCGTTGATGTTTACCGGGTAGAGGCTCTTTTTCAAATCCTTAAGGCCGAACCGCCGCAGTGAATCATTTGTGAATTGCGGGAATTGATCCAGGTGCCGGGCAAGGAAAGATTCAATGATTTTGCCCTGTTGTGAAACCGTGAACTTTTTAAGGCTGATCTTCTGCGGTTTGGCAACGTGGATGTAACGCTTCCAATAAAAAGTATCGGTTGCAGATGTATAGGTCTTAATATTTATCTGCGCATCAACTGCCACTGAAAGCAGGCAGAGCAGGAGAAGACCAATGATATACTTGTATTTCATTTCAGATTCTTTGCACCTTAAACGCAAATAAACCTGTTTTAATACATGGATTAAAAGAAACAGGCAGGACTAGAGTCCAAACTCTTTTTTAACCTTTTCAACAAAGTCAAGTTTCTCCCATCCGAAGAAATCGACCTTCTTCAGGTAAACCTCTTTGCCATTTCCATTCGTCTTCAATGGTTT
>CAISJJ010000412.1 GCA_903885595.1 uncultured Bacteroidales bacterium | reverse complement strand
GAATGTTGGTAACCGTGCCATAGGTTACTGTTTTGGTCACCGGCGCTACAACTCCTGCCACATGGTTTATGATCAGATTGGTCCCACAGGAAAAAACCGCGGAAGTCGTTGTAAAGGTTATCTGATTCCCATAAGCTGTTCCAACTGAATTGGTGGCATATGCCCTGAGATAATATGTTGTTCCCGCCGTCAGTCCCGTGAGATTGCTCACAAACGATCCGGTTCCGCTGCCATCTGAGGTTTTACTGTTTGCCGTTGTCGGATTGGAGGATGTGCTCCAGCAAACACCCCGGGATGTTACGGTTGCACCCCCGTCGGAAGTTACATTCCCGCCACTGACAGCTGTGGTTTGCGTAATACCGGTAACCGCCGTTGTGGTTACCGTTGGTATGGTTGTTGAGCTGCCTGCATCCTTGATGCAGCGGATTGTAAAGCCATAGGTCTTTATGTCGTTTGGAATGCTGCAGTCAACACTGGTGAAGCCTAGATTCCATGCTGTGGTTGGACTGCTCTGTGTTATGCTCCAATAGTTACCATCAGTGCCACGGGAGAAAAGGCCTCCACTTGTAGGACTCAGATGCCCTGCGGCATGTAGTTTCAAGTTTGAATTCCAGGGGCCGTTCCAGTTTGACCAACTTCCAGCTGCATCAATATTATACCACTCCGTTGAGGTCGGTATATGCCAGCCGTTTCCGAGTTCCAAATTGCATGGATCATTGGCGGTTTCCCAGTCGATGTCTTGGTTTATGCCCACTGTAATCCACACAGGTGTGATGTTTGTTCCATCATTCTTGTACCCCAGCTTTCTGTTGAACTGCCAGTACCAGCCTGCTGATGCTTCAGTGGCATCATCCACGGCAGATGCCTGGTGATCTGCTCCCAGGTTACTGGTGATCCAGCATTTTGTCAGTTCCCCGGGAATATTGGTAACCGTGCCATAGGTTACTGTTTTGGTCACCGGCGCTACAACTCCTGCTACATGGTTTATGATCAGATTGGTCCCACAGGGAAAAACCGCGGATGTCGTTGTAAAGGGGATCTCATTCCCATATGCTGTTCCAACCGAATTGGTGGCGTATGCCCTGAGATAATATGCTGTTCCTGCGGTTAGTCCCGTGAGATTGCTTACAAACGATCCGGTTCCGCTTGCATCCGATGTCTTATTGCCTGCCGTTGTCGGGCCGGGTGAAGTGCTCCAGCATACACCCCGGGATGTTACGGTTGCACCCCCGTCGGAAGTTACATTCCCGCCACTGGTTGCTGTGGTTTGGGTGATGCCGGTAACCGACGTGGTAGTTACCGTCGGTATGGTTGCTGAACTGCCGGCATCCTTGATGCAGCGCAGAGGGATACCGTTCTCCTTGGGGGAATCACCATCTATGAGGCTATTGCCAATACTTAAGTACATGTACCAGACGTACGTGGCGCCGTTCTGAGTACTGCTCCAGTAAAAGCCGAAGACGCTCCGGTAGAGCAGTGAACCGTCGTTGTTGCTGAGTTGACCGGCGGCATGCATTTTTAAGGCTGAACTCCACGGGCCAGTCCAATTTGTCCAACCACCGCTGGCATCGACATTGGTCCATTCTGTAAGGGTAGGAATTCTCCAGCTGCTGCCAAGTTCTATCGCGCATGGATCGTTGGCATTGGTCCAATCAGAGTTTTCATTAATAACGGTTATCCATGTCGTATTGGGTGTTCGGGTAGTACCATCATGCTTGTAACCCTGCTTTCGGTTGAACTGCCAGTACCAGCCTGCCGATGCCTCAGTGGCATCATCCACGGCAGAGGCCTGGTGATCTGCTCCCAGGTTGCTGGTTATCCAGCATTTTGTCAGTTCCCCGGGAATGTTGGTAACCGTGCCATAGGTTACTGTTTTGGTCACCGGCGCTACAACTCCTGCCGCATGGTTAATGATAAGATTGGTCCCACAAGTCCATTGTGGGCAGGGAGAGGTCGCCTGGGTCATGACTGCAGGAACCGAATTCCCACAAATACTGTAAGCCCAGACATACCTTGTATACAAAGTATTGCAGATTAATCCTGTTTCCGTTTTGGTTGTAAACGTACCCATGTCAGTAGCTGTGGCGTAATCATTGGTTATATTCCATTTGTATCCGCTAGCGCCAGTTACGGCAGTCCAGTTCCAAACAATTTGAGTTGTTGATGAAACATGAATTCCGCTCTCCGGGGATGATGGAATTGGACAATCCAGCGTGGTAAAAATCTCCTGACTCCCATAGGCTGTTCCAACCGAATTGGTGGCGTATGCCCTGAGATAATATGTTGTTCCTGCGGTTAGTCCCGTGAGATTGCTTACAAACGATCCGGTTCCGCTGCCATCCGATGTCTTATTGCCTGCCGTTGTCGGACCGGATGAGGTGCTCCAGCATACACCCCGGGCTGTTACGGTTGCACCCCCGTCGGAAGTTGCATTCCCGCCACTGGTCGCTGTGGTTTGGGTGATGCCGGTAACCGACGTGGTGGTCACCGTCGGTATGGTTGCTGAACCGCCGGCATCCCTGATGCAGCGTACTGAAAAACCTGCAGTTTTTTGGTAACTGGCCTGGACTGCATTTGCAGAATTGTAGCTCAGACTCATATGCCAGGCATTGTTGTCATCGGTTTGTGATGACGACCATATGGTGGCATAATTGTACAGATCGTAGAAATTACCATTCGTATAACGGTCTCCGTTTGGAAGTCCTGTAAAACCGCTGCTGTTGGTTGCTCCCGTATTTGGTGACTGCCAGTGGTCAGTACCCGACTCCTTCATTTTGCCCCCGGAAACACTCTCTCCGTCAAGAAATGTTGTAAGGATTGTCCATTCCGAAGTACCCGGCAGATGCCAACCGGTTGGACACATGCCCTGTGCCCCTGTTGTGGTTACATATTGCATCATCTCATTCCACTGATACAAGCCACCGTAAACATCGCAATTCGATTCAACATTGGTGTAACAGTACTTTTCAGGGATCCCGTTGTTGAGTTGCGATGCCGAACCCTCAATCCTTGTACCGTAGTTCAGGTTCTCCGCCATCCAGCACTGGGTGCCAATCAATATTGTCGCATAGGTTTTACTGTCCCGCGTATCAGTTATGTTTTGACCGCAACTCCATTGCTGGCAGGGAGAGGTCATCTGGGTCATGACTGCAGGAACCGAATTCCCACAAACGCTGTAAGCCCAGACATACCTTGTATACAAAGTATTGCAGGTTAATCCTGTTTCCGTTTTGGTTGTAACCGCACCCATGTCGGTGGCTGTGGCGTAATCATTGGTTATATTCCATTTGTATCCGCCAGCACCAGTTACGGCAGTCCAGTTCCAAACAATTTGAGTGGTTGCTGAAACATGAATTCCGGCAACAGGAGAAGAAGGAATATTTGTAATCAGCTGATACCAGGCTGTCCCATTGAAAAACTCAATGCATCTGGCTGTGGTATTATAGACTACAAGACCTGTTGAAGGAAGAATCGCATCCCTCTGGCTATTAGTGAGCCGTGGTATCAAAACACCTTTGTTTGATGCCGCAACATCCAGGATAGCAGAATGGTGAGGGTTTGAGTTATCGGTTTTGATGGCAACACCAACTGATGTCTGACTTCTGCCGGCGCCTCTGACTGCTGTTGAAATGGCACATAAAGTCATCCACCGGGTACCATCGTAATAATTCAGCAGGTTTGTTGCTGTGTTATAAATAATCAACCCGGTTGCCGGCGATGTGATCCATTCAGGTGTTGTTCTTGGTATTAAAATGCCCCTGGATGGATTATTTACGTCCAACATTGCAGAATTGTCTGGCCCCGCATTGCTCAATGTATTTATTGAAATGCCACCTCCGGGATTGAGTGTTCCGATTGTTGAAGAGATGAAAGTTGTCTCCAACTGATACCAGTTTGTTCCATTATAATAGTCGAAATGGTTTGTTGTTATATTATAAATTAACAGGCCGGTTGCAGGGGATGGAATCATATTACGGTATGCTGTTGAAATGCGCGGGATCAACATTCCACGATCTATTGCTTTTACATCAAGCATGGCCGAATTATCTGGCAGGCTTCCATCATCATTGATACCAATCTGAGCGGACAGGTGCAAGCTTATTACCAAAAAACAAGCCTCTAAAGCGGAAAGCAATAATAATTTTTTCATACCTGAAATTTTTTGGGGACTGGTTTAAATGATGAAATGTATGTTTTCATCAAACAGCTCATTTTGAGATAAATATGAACAATTCATTAGGGGTAAAGTGCAGGCTTCCCTTGAATTATTCTTATGCTGATTATACGAATAGTAAATTTAATATAATACTAAGATAAAAAAGTACAAAATCCTGAAAATATTTTTCAGGATTACTGGTAATGCTTAATGCGGTGGAGCAGTAAGAACCACTGGGTAAATTTTGGAAAAAAAAGGGAAATTCCCTTGGATCAGAATTCGTCCGGTAACGATTTCAACTGCTCATTTGTAAACACCGGCCCGTCCTTGCACACATAGGTTGATCCAATGTTGCAGCGACCGCATTTTCCGAGGCCGCACTGCATCTTCATCTCCAGGGTGGTGATGATGTCTTTATCCGCAAATCCGAGCTTTATCAGTGACTGAATGGTGTATTTGATCATGATCGGCGGGCCGCAGGTAATCACCTTGGTGTTCGCAATCACCGGCTTTACGACATCTTCAAGGATTTTGGGAACAACACCAACATTCGATGTCCAGGTTTCTTCAGGTTTGTCGATGGTAAGCATCACCTTCAGGCTCTTGTTGTCCTGCCACTCTTTGATCTCATCCTTGTAGCACATGTCGGCCGAGGTGCGGGCGCCATAGAGAATGGTGAAATCCTTGTAGTCGGTGCGGTTGTCAATGCAGTACTGTATGAGTGAACGCAATGGCGCAAGTCCGATGCCGCCGCCAACGAACAAAAGGTTTTTTCCCTTGATGTCGTCCAGCGGGAACCAGTTGCCGAAAGGCCCGCGGATGCCCACTTCATCGCCTTCTTCCAGGCTGGTGTGGATATCGGCTGTAACGACCCCAGCTTTTTTAATGGAGCAATCGAAATAACCCTTCCGGGTTCCCGACGAGGCGATGCAAAAGGTACATTCGCCCGAACCAAGCAACGAAAACTCCACAAACTGGCCAGGCAGGTACTTGAATTTTTCCATCATCCCCTCTTCCCTGAATTTCAGGCGGTAGGTACGAATGTCGGGTGTTTCCTGGATGACTTTGTCAACCTTGCAGATCATCGGGACGAGAAGCGTTTCCATAGTTATTTGTGTGATGTTATGTTAATCTTGATTGGTATAAGGCAGTAGGCAATGGGCAATGGGCATTTGGCATTAGGCAATGGGGTTAGGATTTAGTTTTTTGATCAGGCTATTCATCATTTTTCCAAGTTCAGTGGTTATAATATTCAAGTTGTCATGGGTTTGTTTATTAAAATATTCCAATTATAAACCTATATAAAGAAAAGTTTCGACTTCATTCAATGAACCTCTGGCAGTTTTAAGGAACTGAATATGATTTTTCGTGCTTTCACGACCATATCCTTCTGCAATATTGGCAGGTATAGAGGATGCGGCCCTACGCAACTGGTTGGTTAGTCCAAATTGTTCACTACCTGGAAACTCCCTGGTAATTCTGCAAATTTCTATGGCAAATCGGACCCCCTTTTTCCACCCCTCAAGATCTTTAAAGGAAACTATTTTTTTCTTCTCCACTTCCATCATCTAAACCAAATCATCACCTTTAATGCCCATTGCCTATTGCCCATTGCCTATTGCCTATTGCCTATTACCTTCTGCCACTTGGTTCACCACCTCAAATATGCTGATGTTCACCGGGCAGGCGATGGTACATTTACCGCATCCCACGCAGAGGTTTTCGCCAAAGCGTTCCTTGTAATAAACGAACTTATGCATGGCACGCTGCCGCCAGCGGCGGTATTTGGCAGGACGGGGATTGTGACCACCAGCCATTAGGGTAAAATATCCGTTGTTGCAGGAATCATAGCTCTTGTATCGAACCCCGGTGTCTCTCACTTTTTCGTCGGAGATCTTGAAGCAATGGCATGTTGGACAAACGAAAGCACAGGTGTTGCAACTCACGCAATTGCCCGAAACACTATCAAATTCGGGGGTGTCGAAGATCTTCGATAATTTTGCATTAACCTCTTTGTAGTCCATCTTGAGGCGGAAAGAAGCTGCAAAGGAATCGTATTGTTTCTTCAATTCAGGGGCTGCGGCGGCTTCCGGGACGCGTGACGCGTGACGCGTGACATCGCTGTTCAGAAGTTTGGATCCCTTTTCAGTTCTTGATTTAATGTAAATTTTTCCATCAGATCCATTCACAACGAGGATATCCATAGCATTCATGTTCTCCACATCATAATCGAGTGATGTGCAGAAGCAATGGGTATCGGCCTTGTCGCAGCGGGTGGATATAATCACGGTATTCTCACGGCGCTTCTGGTAGTCGGTATCGATGTAATCCCAGTTGTACACTTTATCAAGGACCTGCAACGCGCGGGCATCACAATGTTTTGCCCCGATGATGACGCGATTGACTGCAAGCGGATCTTCGTCCACCTCCGATACATCAGTTCCTGCGCTGGTGGCGACGTACTTCATAACTTTGGCCGACCGCGGGAAGAACAGGGGCTTGATGCTCTGGGTCTTTGCAATGGGCGATTCCGGATCACATGCCGAAAGGCTTTTCACCTGCTTAAAATCAAATTTGCCGAATTTTTCTACCGGGGCATAGGTTTCATGACCAGCCATGATGGCCTCATAGAATTTAACCAGGCCGGCTTTATCGGTAACAAATGTTTCAACGCTCATAAGTTCGGATTCGGATTACATGATAAAATCATCGGGATCTTTCAGACTGTACTTGTAGAATGCACCACGATCCTCAGGAATGACCCCGGCCAGGTGCTCCTGGAAGTTCTCATAGATCACACTTTCATTCTGTTTGTGCAGTAAATGCAATGGCAGGTGGCTCGGACACGCCTTCTCGCAGTTGCGGCAATCGACGCAGCGGCCTGCCAGGTGCAGCGACCAGGTCATCAGGGCATGGAACGCAGCGGAAGTGGTATTTGCCCCGTTGTATAAGGTGGCAGTCTCCTGGTCAATACAGCATTTGGCACAATAGCACAACGGACATGAATGGCGGCAGGCATTGCATCGGATGCAGTTTTCGAATACCTCTTCAAAATAGGCAGTCCTTTCTGTGAGCGGTTTTGCAGCAAGCGCGGCGATATCGACATTTACCGTGTAAGGTTTCTGTCCCGAAGGAGTCCCGAGAAGTTCATCACTTACAACCGCATCGGGAACCACGCATTCCGCGCAATTCTGCATCTTCTGCCCGGCATCATCCACCACGCCTTCACAACAAATACCAACCACGTAAAGGTTTTCACGTTTCACCTGGTTTTCGGTAAGCATGAGGTTCAGCGAGCGGCTGTCGCAACCCTTGACCACCAAACCCACCCTTTTTCTGCGGGTATGATCGGTCTTGAGGTAATTCACGAGGTTGAAAACCGATTTGTCGGTGAACACCAGTTTTGACACATCCTGCGGATCGGTGATGAGCACCGGAACATGGTTGTCGTCGAAACCGTTCAAACGGTAACCAACGAACACATCAATCTTTCCTTCAGCAAAGAGCTTCGCCGCGATGTCCTGGATCTGTTTCGTATAGTTCATTTCTTGTCGAAATTTTCTTTTTTATACAAATGAAGCGGGCCGAGCTTTTTGATGTCTTCGGTTACCTTGTTCACCACCTTTGCGAATTTTGGACCTTCGGCAGCCGAAACCCATGAGAACTGGATCCTGTTTTCATGGAATCCAACAAAATTCAGCAGCTTCTTGGTCACCAGGAAACGGCGTCGGGCAAAATAATTCCCGCTGATATAGTGGCAGTCGCCCGGGTGGCATCCCGAGACCAGTACGCCGTCAGCCGTGGTCTGCAATGACTTGATCAGGAACCACGGATCAACACGCGACGAACAGGGCACGCGGATGATACGGATGTTGGGCGGATACTGGATCCGGGAGGTTCCCGTAAGGTCCGATCCGGCATAGGAACACCAGTTGCACAGGATGCCCATGATCACCGGCTCCCAGTTGGGAGGGGCAACCAGTTCAGGCTTCTCGATGCTTACAAGTTGATCTTTTACTTCTGTTTCCATCAGATTGAAACTATCTCGTTAATGATTTGAGGATCGGTAAAACCGGCCAGGTTGATGGCCATCGAGCGGCAGATCGCCACACAGGAGCCGCAACCCTGGCAAACGCCTTCGTTGATCTTTGCAACGGTGCGCAGTTCCTTTGAACCATGGCCGATGGGTACCTCGTCGGTAACAATGGCGCCATATGGACAAACTTTCACGCAATTCTGGCAACCCGAGCAATACTCGTTGTTGATGGTGGAAACCATCGGGTCTTTCTTCATGGTATCGCCTGCAAAGAGCCCGCAAACTTTGGCAGCACAAGCCGAGGCCTGTGATACGGTTTCGGGGATATCCTTGGGTGCCTGGGTACATCCGGCCAGGAAAATTCCGGCCTTGGCTGTTTCCACCGGCCGGAGTTTCGGATGAGCTTCCGACAGGTAGCCATATTTGTCGTAGGAGATACCCAGTAAACGGGCAAGCTCCGGATTGTCCTTCGGCGCGCTCACGGCAGTGGCCAGCACTACGAGATCGGCCTCCACCTCAACTACCTGTCCTATCTGCGCATCCTCGCCACGGACCATCAGTTTATCGCCTTTCTTGTAAATCTTTGAAACCCGGCCACGGAGGTATGTTGTGCCGGTATCAACCTGGGCCTTCTTCACAAATTCCTCGTACCCCTTGCCGGCGGCACGGATATCCATGTAAAAGACATAGGCATGGGAATCGTGAACTTTATGATGCAGCAGGATTGTATGCTTGGTGGTATACATGCAGCAAATCTTTGAGCAGTACTCGATGCCCTTGGCTTCGTCGCGTGAGCCCACACATTTGATAAAGACCACATTCTTGGGTACTTTCCCATCCGATGGTCGCTGGGGTACGCCATTGGTGGGACCGTTGGCTGAAACCATGCGTTCAAATTCCAGGGAAGTGATGATGTCCTTGAAACGGCCCACGCCGTATTCCTCGTATGGAGTCGGATCCCACATATCGTATCCTGTAGCCACAACCACAGCCCCGACTTCGCGCTCGATGATCTCATCCTGCATCTCGTAATCGATTGCTCCGGGCAGGCATACTTTTTTGCAGATGCCGCATTTGCCCTTGGTAAGCATGGTGCAGTGTTCGGCGTCGATGACCGGTTTGTTTGGTACCGCCTGGGGGAATGGCGTATAGATCGCCTTCCGCTTGTCGATGCCCATATTGTACTCATTGGGAACCTTTACCGGGCATTTCTGCCAGCAGGCGCCACAACCGGTACAGGTTTTGAAATTCACATAAGAAGCCTTCTTTTTGATCTTGACCTTGTAATTGCCGACAAATCCCTGCAATTCAAGAACTTCGGCATAAGGAATGAGTTCAATGTAGGGGTGGGAGGCCACATCCACCATCTTGGGCGTGAGGATGCACTGGGCGCAGTCGAGGGTTGGGAAAGTTTCATCGAGCTGGGCCATTTTACCGCCGATAGACGGGCTTTTTTCAACAAGCACTACCGGAATGCGGGCATCAGCGATGTCGAGGGCCGCCTGGATACCGGCAATTCCGCCCCCTATCACAAGCGCACGCTTGGTCACTGGTACAGAGATCTCATGCAGCTGTTCGTTGGCAATGGATTTGGCAACAGCCATCCGGCAAAGGTCCATGGCCTTCTCGGTTGCAGCCTTTTTATCCTTCTGATGTACCCAGGATGAATGTTCCCGGATGTTGGCAACCTCCAGCAGGTAAGGGTTCATCCCGGCATCAGACAACGCCTTCCGGAAAGTCTTTTCATGCATGCGCGGTGAACAGGCTGCCACCACAATCGATGTGAGCTTGTTCTGCACAATGGCATCGCGGATCAAACCCTGTCCCGGATCGGAACACATGTACTTGTATTCAACGGCGTACTTGACCTCCTTGATGCGTTTGACCTCTTCAACAACCTGGGGGACATCCACATAATCGGCAATATTGGCGCCGCAAAAACAAACGAAAACTCCTACTCTTGCCATTATTTAACCTCGCTTTCTGCTTCAACAGCTTTGATGGGTTTTTTAACTTTCTCAGGCACGGGTGAAACCTTTCCGATATTGGCCAACGCCCCTTCCACCGGAACAATATGTTTGGGAAACTTCAGCTGATCGATCGGGTTTCCGAAGGCAAGCGCCATGAGTTGTGTGATATAAAAAACAGGAATGTCATATTTAATTCCCTGTTGCTTTTCAATGTCCGGTTGCCGCATGTCGAGGTTGGACTGGCACAGCGGACAGGCAACTACGATGGCGTGGGCTCCGCTTTCCTTTGCCATCGCAAGGATCTGACCACTCAGATTTAAAACTACTTCAGTGTTTGATATGGAGAAAGAAGCTCCGCAACATTCGGTTTTATAATCGAACTCTGTCGCGGTAGCGCCTAATGCTTCACAAATCTGATCCATCGAAACCGGGTACTCCGGAGAATCGAAATTTGTGATGTTTTTTGGCCGTGTAAGCAAACAGCCGTAGTAACAAGCAACTTTCAATCCTGCAAGGGATTTGGTAACTTTTTCCCTGATGGTCTCAACACCAATATCTTCATAAAAATACTGCAACATCGATTTCACATCGACTTTTCCCTGATAGGTTCCTTCTTCCACCACGGTTGTGTTAATCCGTTTGGCCAGCTCAGGGTTCTCATCCATGTGTACCTTTGTTACCTTCATGCGTTGATAGCAGGATGCACAGGCGATACCCATGGTGGTGTTTTCCAGTTTTTCAGCAAGCACCAGATTGCGCATTGGAAGGGCATAGGCCAGGTTCTCGGTCATCACATGGGCAGAGGTGGCGCCGCAGCAATTCCAGTCGGGAATATCTTCCAGCACCACATCCAGGGTTTTAAGCACCAGCTTCAGTGTACTGTCAAATTCTTCACTGGTACCATGTGCAGAACAACCCGGGAAATAGGTTAATTTCTTCATCTTCGGTCAGATTATTTATTCTTTTCCAGTCTTTCGGCAACTTCATACATTCGCTTGATGGCTTTGGCGCTCTTTAGAGGCTTAACACCCAGGGGGATCTTGCCTTTGAGCAACGCTTTCGGGGCCAGGTGCATATCCTTGAAGAGGTTCCGGGTACGGATATTGAACTCTGCCATCATGCGAAGTTCATAATTGCGGCCGTACCGCTTGATCATAGATAGGAAGATCTCATGGAACTTGCGGATCTCCTTCACCTTTTTCGAATCATTGATGTAATTCTCCTCAATGGCCAGGTGGCGCACAGCCTCCATCACCGCAGGAATATCTATTTCGCGCGGACAGCGTCCTGAACAGGCAGAGCAGGTAAGGCAAAACCAATGGGAGTTGGCCATGTATGACTCATTTCTCAGCCCCAGCTTGATCATCTGCATGATCTCACGGGGAGGAAAATCCATGTATTGCGACACGGGGCAGGTGCTCACACACTTGCCGCATTGATAACATTCAAGCACATTGGCGCCGCTTTTCTTATTCACGTCCTCCAGAAATGTGTTTTTCCCCTGAGATCCAAGTGTTATCATAGTACAATTTGTATTGTTAATGATTTAACAGGACAAAGTTACAAAAAGTTTTTTTTGGAAGTATTCTAAATTATATAAATCAGAGAATCAATCTATTAAAGAATTTTATTTCTACAAAAAAAGATACCAGTGGGACTACCTGAATATTTCCGCTTGATCATTTAATCATCAAGTTGTACGAATTTACCATTCATCCATATGTTATCACCTATAACCAACAAACAGGCATTGTAATCTGCAGGAATGAAATTGTGCCCCTGAATAGGTCACCAATCATATGCTGTGGCGGAGGAGAGATCAAAGGTTCAATATGTTTGATCTTCTTTTTACTTTTTCAAAAATTTCGGGCAAAAAAAAAGGCGACTCCAATCGGAACCGCCTTATAACTTCATTCACGCACCACGATTTACTGTAACGTAAACTTGATTGGCAGGTTAAATTGAACACGAACAGGAACTCCACGTTGTTTTCCGGGAACCCATTTAGGCATCGATTTTACCACGCGGATGGCCTCTTCGTCGCAACCACCACCAATGCCGCGCAAAACACGTACATCGCTGATGGATCCGTCAACTTCAACCACAAAAGTCACAAACACCTTTCCCTGGATACCCAATTCCTTGGCTTCTTCGGGATATTTGATGTTTTGCTGCAAATAAGAAATACGGGCTTCTTCTCCACCAGGATAACCAGGCTGTTCTTCAACTACTGTGAAGATTTCTGCCTGAACAGGAGTTTCAATAACTTTTGGCCCTTCGTCCTTTACTTCAACCTCGACATCTTCTGACGGGGCTTCAACATTACCTTTTTTATTCAGGTCATCCATTGAGGCCATACTTACTTCGATGGTTGTATCTTCAACAACAACAGGAGCGGTAAATTTTACTTTTTCAACCATGGCTTCGGGAGGAGGAGGAGGGGGCGGAGGAGGAGGTGCTTCTTCCTGCTTAAGGTTATCGATGGTTACACCAATTTCCTTTTCCTTTTCCCTGACAAGTCTTTCTTTATTGATATAAGCATTGATCAGCGGATAAGCCACAACCACTCCAATTAAAACAAGACCAACGATTAAGGAAATGGTCACAAATTTCCTGTATTTCTTTCGCAGGTAATATGAGCCATACTCCTTGTTCCTGTTTCTGAAAACAATATCCTCCAGCGATTCTACATGCTGTGTTACTATTGCCATACACTATATTTTTAACGTGTTAACCACAATATCTCTGATTATTTGGGAGCGTTCTTCAACATTTCCAACTCTGTCGGTGTTGGATCAACAACGGCATAACTGGCAATGTTGCAGATGGCCATTTCGTCGATGATATCCACCATGTCCTTATATTTAGCATTCTCATCGGCCTTGATCAGAATAATCGGACCATGTTTATCATCCTTCTTCATTTGCTTGATCGCTGAATCGGCTGTGGTATCTGCCACCACGGTCTTTCCGGTTATCCGCTTATCACGGTATTCAGCGATTTTGGTGAAAAGGTCCTTATTTTTTATCAATAAGAGCTTCCTTATACCGTCTTTACTGAAATCGGTCTTGACAAGCTGAGGCAGTTCGGCAGGTTTCTTCGGGTCTGCAATTCCAATGTAATAATAGACCTTATGCCCTTCCGTAAGCAGGATATTTAAGGTTCTGTTTTTCGGAATTTCCGGCCGGTCTTTATCATCGGGATTATCTGTTTTTTCAGGCATGGTAATGACCATAACCTTGGGCTTGCTAAAAGCCGTGGTCAGCATGAAGAAGGTAATGAGCAGACACATCAGGTCGACCATTGGGGTCATGTCGATGCGGGTGCTGTGTTTCTTTGCTTTGCGCTTCCCACCCTTTTTCCCTTTTTCTTCAACAATTATTTCACCCATACTGGTTCTATCTTTTAGGGATTAAAATCTCGTTAATCTATTTTGGCATATCCTTCAGGTTGACTTCGTCTTTCTGAAGGTTGGTGACGAGATTAAACTTATTTACCTTGTTTTCCTGCAACAGGTCCATGATCTTCTTGACAGCAGTGTAGTCAGTTTCAGCATCACCCTTGATGGCTACTTCGGCGCTCAGGTTGGTCAGGCGGGCCATACGAACCCACCAGGCCAGCTGGTTGTCTGTCGAATCCATTGGAATCCCCTCCTGGAGTTTGTCACGTTCTTTCGGGTCGGCTGCATTGATCCAATCCTTCAGATTTTTAATCGGCATTCCGAAACCTGCCATTTTACTGAATTTATCCAGTTCTTTCGGAGTGTAGGTCAATTTATACTGTTCGCCCATTTTTTGCAGCAATTTTTCCCTGAAATGGGTAGAGGTATCCTTACCGTTATCGATATTGAAAAACACCTTTCCATCCTTGGCAATGTAAATAGTCATGATATCATTGTCAGGTGCCTGCTTTTCCGAAACCGAAGATGGGGTTTCAATCGGCGCGGCTTCCTGTGGGCGGAAAGAGGTGGTCAACATGAAGAATGTCAGCAGCAAGGAAAACAAATCCACCATAGGCGTCATGTCTATGTGCGGACTTCGTGCCGGTTGTTTAATTTTTGGCATACTGTTTTCTTTTTAACTATTTGGTTGCAGCAGCAAATGACTGAACAAGACTGAAACCGGCCTCATCAATTTTATAGGTGAAGCTATCAATCTGGGTTGAATAGAAATTATACAGTACAATGGCCAACAATGAACCGAAGATACCAAAAGCAGTGTTGATAAGGGCCTCGGAGATACCGTTTGCGAGTGCAAGGGCATCGGGAGCGCCAGCCTGGGCCAAAGCGCCAAAGGCCTTGATCATTCCGATAACCGTTCCCATAAGACCGGTCAACACGGAGATAGAGGCGATGGTTGATAAAATAACAAGATTTCTCGACAACATCGGAAGCTCGAGTGCAGAGGCCTCTTCAAATTCCTTCTGCAAGGCGAGGATTTTCTGATCTTTTTCCAGGGTAGCATCATTTTGAAGTGCACGATAGCGTAGCAGACCGGCTTTCATTACATTGGCCAGGGATCCTCTTTGTTTATCACAGGCTACAATTGCATCTTCGATCTTATTGTTGTCAAGATTCACCTGAAGGTTTTTAACAAACACATTGAGACGGCCTTTTCCTTTTGCACGGAATAAAACGATGCCACGTTCAACGGCAAAAATGACGAGAATAAGGTTTAACATGATCAGGAACGGAACGATGACACCTCCTTTGTAAATAATGGCGAGATAGTTACCGGGCAGGGGATGGCCTTCAGGGTTACCTCCTTCAAAAAACAGTGGATTACCAAACACATACTTGTAAATGATGTAGGAAATAATGAAGGCGATGATCATAACGCCCACCGTAAACACTGACCTTAAGGCTTCACCGAGGGATCCGCCTTTGCTTTTTGTCTTGCTCATCGTAAAAAAGTTTTAGATTAAAAATTGAATGAATTATTGGATTTTCTTACTAAAAAGGCCCACAAAGATAAATAAATTATGTACGATATCAAATAGATGTTATTTGATCTTTGTTTTCAAAAGATCAATAACAGGTTTGACAATTGCCACTTTTTCATCATTAGGATTCACGGCGCTCATTCTGAGGTAATACTCCAGGGCTTTAGCCGCATCATCTTTGAGTTTTTGATCGCGAAACCACTGGCTGTAGTAATAAAATGCCAGGTAATCGAATGATTCGAACCGCTCCTTCATGTATTTTACGGTATCGGACTGGGTCATGGCAATAAGGCCTTCGTATACCGGAACCGCATATCCTGTTGTATTAAACCCTTTCGGATCCTTGATGTCAAGGTTGGACTTTGTACGCGCCCGCCAGGCGAAACCAGGGATGTAATCGGGCTGAAGCGTGTTAAAAATGGCAAGGTTGGTATCGGCATTAACATAATCCTGCAGACTGTAGTAAACCTTTCCAAGGTTATAATAGTCCATCGGGGCACCCTTTCCTTTCTTGATCTTAAGTTCATAGTGTTCCTTTGCTTTATCAAATTTTTTAACCTTGGTAAAGCATAATGCCGCCTCTGAAACAAGTTCGATCTTGGTGGTGTCCAGATCAAATGCCTTCATGAGTGCTTCCGTGGCCAGCGAATCCTGTTTGGTTTTTGCCAGCAACCTGCCGTAGTAAGCATAGTCGAGTGACCTTATTTTTTCCGGTTTTGCATTCGCAATAAACTTCCGGATATATAAAAGTCCTTTATCGTATTGCTTGGTCTCAAAATATGAATACCCCAGCGCCCGGTTCACATCATTGTCGGTACTGTCAACCTTCAGAATCTCATTAAGCTGATTAATCGCTTCAGGATAGTCTTCCAATTCAATGAGCGTATTTACAAACTGTTTACGGGCAGCAGTATTCCTGGAAAGCTCAAGAAATTTATAAAAATTCTTCTTGGCTTCCTCCTGCCTGCCGGCGCGTGAAAGCAACATGCCGAGTTCCCTGTATGCCGGGGCAAAGGTAGAATCCATCTTTACAACCTCCTGATAGTAATTTAATGCTGTCGTATACTGCCGTGCCCTTAACCAGAGTTGTCCGGTTTTGAGCTTCGCCTCAGGTGACAGCGGATCAAGAGCTTGCGCCATGTTGTAATTGGCAATAGCTTTCGACCCATCGTTCAGAAGATAAAAATAGACATCTCCCTTTACCGTGTATACATGGGGGTTTTTATTATCAAGCTTTTCTGCCCTGCGCAGGTAATCGAAAGTGGCAGCAGTATCCCTGATACTCGCGATTACATATGATTCGGCCATATGCACCAATGTTTTTGCCTGGCGTTCGGGCGCCATTTTTATTTGCTTATTTGCCTTGGACGGAAGCAAAGCCTGTGCTTTGTCAAATTCTAATTTAGCCCCTGCCACATCTTTCATAATCAATTTTAGCGCACCCAAACCAACAAAGTTCAACGGATTTGAAGAATCCTGCCTGATCCCCAGTTCAAAAATCGCCTTTGCAGAATCAGCTTTTTCCTCAAATGACACATTGAGTGTATCCGAATAGTACTTTTTCAAGGTACTAAGGCCATAATAATAATAAAGATCGCCATCAACAGGATTCTGAGCAATCAGTTTTTTATACATTGAGGCGGCAGGTGCGAATTGCTCGCTCTTGGATAGCCTGATGGCATCTTTCAAATCCTGTGCATTCGTTATGACCAGGAAATTAAAGAAAAGTAATAATCCAACGATGACACGAACCGGTTTAGTAAATCTGGACATAATCTGTATCTCCTCTGTTTTAATGTTTAATTTCAACCAACCTGACCGGCATTGCGGCAGGTACCAGGCCTGAATGAAGGACAATATATTGTCCCTTTTCTCCTGCAATGAAAGATGAAAAGCCATGTGCCAGCCCAGAATAGGACTGACGGTTAATACAAAAGACATCTCGTGTGAAAGGGTATGAACCTTCAGCAATGTAACCGGGGAACGGCCGGTAAAATTTTGTTCCCGGATCGTTGTCACCCTCCATGGCGATGCCCACTACTTTGAACCGCTTTAAAAAATTGTGCGATACAGTATCAGCCGGATCACTGATCCAGTTTACACTGATAATACCGATTGCATTTATGTTATTCTCCACGTATTTAATTACTTCGCTGTTATTTTGTGCGGCAAAGCAGGTTGAGGGGAAGGAGTCGATTGCAAACTTTTCCTTGAAATATCTTGGATTACCTGATTTGAAATTGTCAAACACAACCTTGATATCCTTTAACTTTGTTTTAGGGTTGATCTGGTTCCAGGATGTTATTTTCCCTTGAAAAATATCTTTGATGTTCCGAAAAAAGAGAGAGGTATCCGTGTTCTCATTGTTCACAATCAAGGCGACAGCATCTATTGCGATTTTCGTTGTTTTTGGAATGTATTGTCTTTCCCTCAGATAGGCAACCTGCTGTTCGGTAAGTTTCCGGTTCACGATGATGAGGGGTACCGTATCATTCATAAAATCGTTGATTACATCGGCCTCTGTTTTAAAAATGGTATCAATATGTGCATATTTGTAAACGGTTTCAAAGGTAAATATCTCAGCTTCAAGCAACAATCGATAAGAATCATCGATCCCGACCTTAATCCTTCCGGCAGTGGGTGTGTCCGAATTTTTCTGATCCTGATTTCCACCACATGCACCAATAAGCAAAAAGCTGAAAATCCATACTACAACAACGAACCAGTCTAGAATCTTTTTTGGGCTTTTCATGGCTTAATTGCTATAAATCAGTAGTTTCTTTTGATAGAACACAAAAATATAAAATTTATTATTGCGCCTTACAAAATTGTAAGGTAAAAATGGACGTAAAAGGGAGAAATATCAAAGGAATCTGATCAATCGTCGTCTTTTTGCCTGCTTTTTGTCCAGAGGCGAGCCAAACGGAAACTGCCGTAGAGAAATAGGAAAACCGCAAAAATTACTTTAATTTCCTTCGAAAGATATTGAAATCGCGGACTGACCAGCACATAAATCCCCAAAACAAAATACAAAAGGACAACAAACCAGGAGAAATACTTGGCAAATTTTTGCATGTTGATTACAGTTGAACCATCCAGTATGGGAGTGTGTCCTGCTCTGGCCTTTGATTCCAGTATGCCGCTGTGACCGTCAGTCCATCTTCCCGGAAGAGTTTCTTTTCATAGAGCGTTATTACGGGATTAAAAAGGGTATCTGTCACTCCAATAATAAAAGTGTCAAGTTCAGTGCCGTCCTTGGTCTTTTCCCTAGCCATTTTCAACTCATATTTGTTGAAAACAAGTAACCTCTTTAAAAAATCAGCCCGTTCCTGCGTGACGCCTGTTTCTATAACAGTACAACGTATACCTTCGATCTCGGTAATAATGTGTTTTCCTTTTAAAATTGCCATATTGCTATTTTTAATCCATGCGTTTGAAGCATCATTGCCGAAAGGAACAAGATTCCGGGCACTTACAATGTGCTGTTAATACAATCCGAAACTAAGGTTGAATACCATTTCATAGATGGAACTGGCAAAGCCAATGATTACAATACCGGCCACACACATAAGCAACCCGGTCCGGGTATATCCGTCGCTTGTAAATTTTGCGATGGGCTGGTCACTGTTATTGAGGAGCATGGCTTTAATCACTAATAAATAATAATACAAGGAGATGATGGTATTGACAAGGGCAATTAAAACCAGCCAGTAATATCCCTGCTTTGCTGCTGCGGTGAAAAGAAAAAACTTTCCGAAGAATCCTGCCAATGGCGGAATGCCAGCCAGTGAAAAAAGGGCCAGCATCATCACCAGGCTAAGATTTGGATTTGTGCGGTAAAGCCCATCGTAATCATTGATATTCTCTTTGCCTGTGCGGTTTGAAATGATTCCGACCACGCCGAAAGCAGCCAGGTTTGAGAAGATGTAAACCAGTGCGAAATAGATAACTGTGGTCATACCAAGCTGACTTTGACCGATAACACCCAGCAAGATGAAACCAGCCTGGGCGATGGAAGAGAATGCTAAAAATCGCTTAAGGTTCTGCTGGCGCATTGCAAACAGGTTCCCTACGGTAATGGTAAGAATGGTGATACCATAAAGTACCTCACTCCACATTACGGCGATTTTGTAAAATACAGTATAAAGAATGATTGTAAAAATAAAAACTGCAGCACCCTTTGATATTACCGAAAGATAGGAGGCAATATTCACCGGGGCGCCTTCATAAACGTCGGCGGTCCACAGGTGGAAAGGAACGAGAGAGATTTTGAAAGCCATACCGGCAAAGAAGAAGATAAAGGCAAGAACCTGCAGCGGTGCGCCTGTAATCAATGGGGCAACATCGGTAAAATACATCGTACCGGTTGTACCATAGATCATAGATAATCCATACAATAAAATCCCGGATGAAAGGGCAGAGATGAAAATTAATTTCACCCCGGCTTCAGCAGATTTTTCCTTCATGCGTTCGTAAGCTGCAAGGGCAGCCACAGGTATTGTGGCAAGTTCAAGCCCGATGTAAAACATCAGGAAATCACCAGAGGAAATCATATAGTTCATTCCGATCAGCGTAGATAACATGAGCAGGAAAAATTCGCTGATTTTTTCCTTGTTTTGTTCCTGTTTAAGCCAATCAACCGACTGGATAAAAATGATCAGCACCCCTATGTTCAGGATGTTTTTAAGCATCATGGTTAAGGCTGTCGATTGGAACATGCCGCCAAACAGGATTCCCGGGGTTCCGGGAAAAAAACCCAGGATTGTCACTGCAGCCATCAACAGTATGGCAGGTAAAATAATCTTCCGCTTCTGAGTATTGGGCAGAAATATTTCGACAATCAATAAAATCACCGTGATGGCAATCAGCAGCAATTCATGTCTCATTATCAGCATTGGTTCATCGTTTTATAAGTTATCAATACCCTCTCCCATGGCCCTCCCCGGGGGGTAGGGGTTTGGGTGGGGCCTAATTCAATACCGGCGCAGCAGCAAGCAGTCTTTGCACAATCGGGCCAAGACCGCCATTGATCATATCAGAGAGCCAGAGGGGGGCTATACCGATCAGGGTTATCCCGAATATCAGGGCAACCACGCTAATCTTGTCGTACCACTTGGCATCGGTAATTTCCTCAAAATGTTCATTTTTGATTTTTCCCAGTAACAAAATACCCACTACCCTAAGTACATATACTGCTGTAACCACAATGGATGATGCAGCAATGATGGTAGCAACGCGATGGAAGGTATCGACATTCTGGAAGGCTCCGACAAAAATGGTCATTTCAGCCACAAAACCGCTGAATCCCGGAAGCCCGAGGGAGGCAAGACCGGCGATAACATAGGCGACAGCCAGGAAAGGCATCACTTTCATGAGTCCACCCATTTCATTGATATAACGTGTATGGGTGCGTCCATAGATCATCCCGATCAGGGCAAAGAAGAGGGCCGTCATGATGCCATGGGAGATCATCTGCATGATGGCGCCGTTCATGGCGGTCTGGTTGAACATAAGGATGGCAAAAAGTACAAGGGCACAATGGCTGACTGATGAATAGGCGTTGATGTATTTGAGATCTTTCTGCCAAACAGCTCCAAAAGCTCCGTAAATGACGCCGATGGTGGCAAGGATCAGGAAAATCCAGCCCAGCTGGTGTGCAGCTTCCGGAAGAAGGAAAACAGCAACACGGTAACAGCCATATCCTCCCAGTTTCATCAATACTCCGGCGTGTAGCATAGAAACGGCTGTTGGCGCCGAGGCATGACCATCAGGCGACCATGTGTGGAAGGGAAACATCGCTCCAAGAACGCCAAAACCCACAAACAGGAATGGAAACAGAAAGCGCTGCACGTCAATGGGAATGGTCTCCTTTGAGATTTTAATCAGGTCAAAAGTCAAAGGGCCCCCGCCCGGTGCGGAGTTGAAATAAATACCAATAATTCCAAGCAGAATGAAAGCCGAACCGCCCATTAGCATCAGCGTTAATTTCATTGCTGAATAATGGCGTGGTCCGCTTCCCCAGATACCGATCAGTAAATACATCGGGATTACTGCCAGTTCATAAAAGAGGAACATGGTAAAGAGATCGAGGGAGATAAAAAACCCGAAAACTCCCGAAGCCAGCAGAATCAGTGATGTGAAAAATTCGCGTGGCAAATCAACAATATCCCAGCTTGCAAAGATTCCGGCAAAAACCACCAGGGCAGTCAGCCCGATCATGGCTACCGAAACTCCATCAACGCCGACGTAAAAATGGATATTGAGGGTTTCGTACCATACATTATCCTGGACAAAGAGAACTTCGGCCATATTACCGGCCCTGCGTTCGGCCAGGTAAAGCAGGATCAGCCCAATGGCAGCAAGCAGCTGGAGTCCCATCCCCACTACCGAAATCCATTTCACCTGCATATGGGTCTTACTGGACAAAATACCCAATATGGTGAGCACCGGTATAATGATAAATAACGTCAGAATACTCATTCGTCTGTGGTATTAATTGGTCATTAAATAGGTGAATAACAAAGTGAGCAGTACAACGCCCGATACAAACACGAGTGCATATTGCTGGAGTTGACCCGACTGAAATCTTTTGATGCGGTCTGAGGCTTCATTGGTCACATAAGCCATCCCGTTCATGGCCCCATCCACAATGTGGCGGTCGAACCATGCCACCGGACGGGAAATGTAATTGAAAATGATCTTTTTAGTGATAAAAAGGTACACTTCATCAATATAAAACTTGTGATAGGCTGCCTTTGAGAAACCACCAAGCGCATTGTAAATCTGCTCGGGAATGTTGGTCTCCTTCCGGTAAAAGATCATGGCAGTAAAAATACCGATGAGTCCAACCAGAACTGCCGGTATGGCAATACCCATATCGAGGTGGGCCGCGAAAGGCAAACGGTCGGTTGTAACAAAATGAGAGAACGGAATCAAACCGGCCAGCAAGGCGCCCACGGCAAGAAGCATCAATGGAATGGTCATCGTTTTCGATCCTTCGTGCGGTGTATGATGATAATGCCTGTCTTTCCCCCAGAAAATGGAAAAGTAAAGGCGGAACATATAGAAGGCTGTTAACCCCGACACGATCATTTCGACCCAATACAGCATGAGGCTTTTTTCGTGACCGGCTGCCAGAATCTCGTCCTTGCTGAAGAATCCTGATAACGGTGGAACTCCCGCAATGGCAAGGCAGGCGATGAGAAAGGTGATATGGGTGATGGGCAGGTGTTTTCGCAATCCACCCATTTCATTCATAACATTGGTGTGTACGGCATGAATAATGGCTCCCGCGCCGAGGAATAACAACGATTTGAAAAACGCATGTGTAAAGAGGTGGAACATGGATGCCATGTACCCAAGTCCCTCATGTCCGCCATACCCTGAAACGCCAAGGGCAAACATCATCATGCCGATTTGCGACATGGTAGAATAGGCAAGCACCCGTTTAATATCATACTGGGTACAGGCAATAATGGCTGCAAAAATGGAGCTGAACGCCCCAACGTACATTACTACATCGAGAGCAACGGGCGCAGCGAATATATAGATAGGGAACAACCGTGCAACAAGATACACGCCTGCTACCACCATAGTTGCGGCATGAATGAGGGCCGAAACCGGGGTTGGACCTTCCATGGCATCGGGCAGCCAGATGTGCAGCGGGAACATGGCCGATTTACCAGCGCCGCCCATGAAAATAAAGATCATTGACCAGGTCATGGTAGATAATCCGAGAAACATGATTCCGGTTCCTGATGAGAACGCGGGACTATTCGCTCCGGTAAGGGTCAGAAAATCGAAAGTTCCGGTTGCAAAGGAAAGCATCAGGATTCCGATAAGAAAACCCAGATCGGCAAAACGGGTGACAATGAAAGCTTTTTTGGATGCCGAGACTGCCGAATCCCTGGTGTAATAGAATCCGATCAGCAGGTAAGAGGAGACACCTACAAGTTCCCAGAAAATATACATCTGGAAAATGTTCGTGGCGACAACAAGGCCCAGCATGGAAAAGCTGAACAGGGAAAGCATGGAAAAAAAACGCATGAATCCTTTTTCACCATCCATGTACCCGATGGAATATACATGCACCATGAATGAAACGCTCGTAATCACAATCAGCATCATGATCGAGATGGGGTCAAGCAAAACGCCCATGTCAATATGCAGGGTATCGGTCAGGTTCAGCCAGCGCATGTTGAAGGCCAGGAATTTCTGGAAGGTGCCATCAGCAGCCTTTTCAAGTACAAAAAAGTACTTGTAGGCTGTGATCAGCGACAGAATCCACATGACAAACAAACCGGCAGTTCCGGCGATTCCCGATACCAGGGGCTTAAAACGGTTCCCGAACAGGCCAACCACCACAAACATAATCAGGGGTATCAGCAGGATCCAGACGGTGTAAGAGAAATCTATCATAATTTAACGGATTACGACATTAAAATTTTTGGTGACGCGTGACGCGTGACGCGTGACGTGGCATTTGTCACGCGTCACGTGTCACCTGTCACGTTGTTAATATTTCATTTCATTCATCTTCTCCACATTGATATCGACAAGACGGCGGTATATGTTAATGATAATGGCAATAGCCACCGATGCTTCCGCTGCTGCAACAGCAATGATGAAAAGGCTGAAAAACATCCCCTCCAGGTGATCCGGATAGAGGATTTTGTTAAAAGCAACAAAGTTGATGTTGACCGAATTCAGGATCAACTCGGTCGACATGAGGATGGTGATCAGGTTTTTCCTGACCAGAAATCCATAAATACCGACAAAGAACATGATGGTGCCGGTGATTAAAAACCAGGTTAATGGAACGCCTTCAAACATATCGTCAGGGTATTATTTAAATTAATCTTTACGTTTTTTTGCAAGGATGATGGCTCCCACCATGGCAGCAAGCAACAGGATGCTGATCACTTCAAATGGCAGGGCATATCCGAATTTTTCAGTGCTGATAAGGCTTTTGGCAATCTCGCGGATATCGGTGCGATTGCTGCCGGCGATAACTTCCACCGGAAATTTATGTTGCAGGATGGTTGCAATGGTAATCAATGCACCCCCAGCTGCCGCGAATAAGGCAGGGATTATCTTTTTCAGATCAGGAGCTTCCAGTTTTTCAGCGATATGACTGGTAAGAAGGATCGAAAAAATGATCATGACTACGATGCCGCCGGCGTAAAGGGTAAGCTGTATTGCTGCAAGATAGTTAAACCTTAGCAGAAAATACAAACCGCCTGTTGCAACAAGGACAAACAGGAGGAAGGTGGCAGCCCGCAGAATTCGCCGGCTGGTCACAGTCAGAATGGAAAAGATGATAATGACTGCGGAGAATATCGCAAACATCAATTGATTTGGTGTCATTCTACAATATCTTTAATGATGGATGATCCGGGTTGATTCAAGGTCTTGGTCAGTTTCGACCGATCGAATACCGCATGTTCAAACTCCTGTCCCCAGGCAAGTGCATCCGACGGGCATGCTTTTATACAAAGCCCGCAAAAGGTACACATCCCAAGGCGGTAAATATGTTTGTCGATGATGCGCTTTTTCTTGCCATCGGGCATGTCGATCTTCGCCTGGAGGATCTCAATGGTGCCATTGGGGCAGGCTGTTTCACAAATTCCGCAACCGGTACAACGGTGTTCGTTGCGCTCGTTATGCGGCATGATTACTTCTCCTTTGAAGCGATCGAACATTTTCAGTGTTTTCCGGTTTTCCGGATATTGCTGTGTTACGATCTGCCCGGGGCTGAAGAAGTATCTTCCGGTTACCGTCATCCCTGTCAGGAGTGATTTAACCGCGCGGAAGATATCTGAAAAGTATTCGAAAAAGCTGTTCATAGTTTTCTAAAAATGCCAACCCATTAATACGATAAATGCCATGATAAGAATATTGACCAGGTTGATGGGTAAAAGGTATTTCCATTCCAGGGTCAATAACTGGTCGATCCTTAATCTCGGGAAGGTCCATTTGAACCACATCATCACCCAGATAATAAAGAAGGTTTTCCCAATATACCATACAAATGGAGGGATAAAATCCATGATATGGTTAAATCCCTGCCATCCGCCAACATGGAACGGCATCCAGCCGCCGAGGAACACGGTAGCCGCAATCGATGCCACGATAAACATGTTCATATATTCAGCCAGAAAGAAAAAGGCAAACTTGATCCCTGAATATTCAGTATGGAAACCGGCAGTAAGTTCTGATTCGGCCTCAGCCAGGTCAAAAGGCCCGCGATTGGTTTCGGCTGTACTTGAAATAAGGAAAATGATAAAAGCAATAAAAGCCGGGATATGCCCTTTGAAAATAAACCAGCCATTGGCTTGACCTTCCACAATCGCAGAGAACTGCATGGTTCCGGCGAGGATGATAATGGTGACCAGAGACAGCCCTACTGAAAGTTCATAACTGACAATCTGGGCTCCTGAACGCATGGCGCCGATGAGTGAATATTTGTTGTTGCTTGACCAACCGGCCAGCAGGATTCCAACCACACCCAGTGATGATACTGCGATCACATAAAGAATACCTATGTCAAAATCAATCGCATGCAACCCCTTTGCAAACGGGATGGCCGCAATAGCCATAAACGAGGCAATGATCACGATAAACGGTGCAATGTTGAATAGCAGTTTGTCTGCGTTCTTGATGTACACCAATTCCTTCATGAGCAGCTTAAAAAGGTCGGCAATCGTCTGGAAAAACCCATATGGGCCTACCCGGTTCGGTCCAATACGGTTCTGCATGAAGGCACAAACCTTTCGTTCTGCATACACCAGGAAGAGACCAACCATCGCGTAAAAAACCAGGACTAAAAGGCCGATGATGACCATTTCCACGGCAACAGCCCAGAAAGCGGGCAGGTTATCGTACAGGAACTTATCGATCCATTGGGTGAATGACGTAAAGTCGTAAATACTAAAGTTCATAGATAAATTTTATTATCTGTCAATATCCGGAATAACATAGTCTAAAGAACCACCGATGGCCACGAGGTCGGCAATTTTGCAGCCGCGGCTCATATGATCAAGCGCACTCAGGTTGGAAAAATTCGGAGAACGGAATTTCATGCGGTACGGACTCTTGTTACCATCGCTGACAACATATACACCTAACTCGCCCCGTGCTGCTTCAACACGCTGGTAGTATTCTCCGGCAGGAAGTTTTAATACTGCTTTCATCTTGGCGATATAATCGCCGGCGGGAATATTGTCGATGAGCTGTTCAATGATCTTCATCGACTCACGCATTTCAAGCATCCTCATATTATATCGTGTGAGCGTATCCCCGGCTGTACCAAGAATTTCCTTGAAATCAGCCTTTTCGTACACACCGTACGGATGATGTTTGCGCACATCACATGAAAATCCTGATGCACGGCCTGAGGGGCCTGTCACACCATAACTGATGGCATCTTCCTTTGAAAGAACACCGACTCCCCTGGTCCGTTCATGCATAATGATATTACCGGAAAGGATCTTATCATAATCCTTGATCTTCTTGCGGAAATATTTAATAAAATCTTTAACCCGCTGCTGGAAGTTGGGATGAATGTCCATCATCAGGCCACCTGGTGTATAATAGCTGTGCAGAAGCCTTGAGCCAAATGATTCTTCGAATATATCGAGGATCTTTTCCCTGTCGCGCAAACCGTAAAAATAGCAGGTGAGTCCACCGAGGTCCATACCAAAACTGCACCACCAAAGCTGATGTGAAGCAATACGGTTTAATTCATCGATGATGGTACGGATATATTTTACCCGCTCAGGAACTTCAACTTCCAGTGCGTTTTCAACCAGCAAACAAACTGCGTGATTGTTGATGTGGGCCGACAAGTAATCCATCCTGTCGGTAAGATGAATAATCTGAGGATAGGTATCCTTTTCACACATCTTCTCAATTCCGCGGTGGATATAACCACAATGAGGTTTCAGGTTTTTTACGATTTCACCCTGCAGTGATACAACCAGCCTTAATACACCATGGGTTGAAGGGTGCTGTGGCCCCATATTAATATGGTATTCCTCCTCCTCAACATTTTTAACTGGCAGGTTAATGATCTCTTTCATACCTTAAAGTTCTACGATATTAACTTCATCAACATAATCTTTGCGGAGCGGATGGCCGATCCAACCCTCTTCGAGGAAAAATCTCCGCAAATCGGGATGATTGTTGAACCTTATTCCAAGAAGGTCATAAGCTTCCCGTTCGTGTAATTCCGCTGTCCGCCAGATGTCACAAACGGTATCGACCGATCCGTTTTCCCTGTCATCGGTGCGAACTTTAAGAACAAGTTGGTGTGTCAGGGTAGTCGATTCCAAATGGTAGACCACCTCAAGATATTTGACCATATCAACCCCCGACAAACAGAAAAGATAGTCGAAAGCCAGATCAGTCTCAAATTTGAGTTTGATCGCAAGGTCATGCATTTTTGCCGGTGGGATGACAAAGGTGAGAAATTGTTTATTCTCCAGGTATTCTGCGTCAGGTACCAGACCCAGAATGCGCTCCTTTAATGCTGCGTTATCCATCGTGGGGAAATTAGCTATTTTAATTCTACAGTTTGTCTTGGACTGGTCATGGATTCCAGCTTGATTTTGCGCTGGAGTTGCATAACACCATAAAGCAGAGCTTCAGGACGAGGTGGGCATCCCGGGATATAAACATCCACAGGAATCACATGGTCAACACCACGCACTACATGATAGGTGTTATAAAAGAATGGTCCGCCGGAAACTGCGCAGGCGCCCATGGCAATAACATATTTGGGGTCCGACATCTGGTCGTACAAACGCTTCAGAACCGGAGCCATTTTATTTACAATTGTTCCTGCAACTACGATCACATCGGCCTGGCGGGGAGAGGCACGGTAAACCTCAATTCCGAAACGGGCAAAATCGTGACGCGAAGCCCCGGTGGCCATCATTTCAATCCCGCAACAACTGGTTGCAAAAGTAAGCGGCCAGATGGAATTTGATCGGCCCCAGTCAATCACGGCATCAATGGTAGTCATCAGGATATTGCCGCCTGATTGTTTGAATAATTCGAGGGTTTCATTGTCGCGGAAATCCGCCTCTTTCATATTTTTTATTCCCATTTCAATGCTCCTTTCTTCCAGGCATATAACAAGCCCAAACCCAGTACGAAAAAGAAAATGATGATTTCAATGAAGGCAATCATTCCAAGTTCTTTCATTACCACGGCCCAGGGAAAAATAAACACACTTTCAACATCAAACACCAGGAAGATAATGGCAAATAAATAGTACCCCACGTTGAACTGCAGCCAGGTCAGCCCCTCGGTGGGGATGCCGCATTCGTAAGGTTCGGCCTTTTGAGGATTGGTTGAAGTGGGTGCAACAAAGATGGAGAACACAATGGCAAATCCCACCAGAAAGGCCCCAACGATAAAGAAAAGAATCAGACTTTCAGCACTCATAGTGAATCTATTAACAGAAGTGGCGGCAAAGTTAAAAATTAATCTGAAACAACCTAATCGGTCGAAGGTGAAAACACATCTAATATTTTTTTTATTTATTTGATTTTACATTACTTATGAATTTTTCATTGTTATATATCAAAGTATCGGTTGATATTTGTCAATGTTGACCGCTCCAGCCTGATAACCTCTTTCAACCCTGCTTTCGACAATCCACCCAACGGCAGTCGCAGGGACAGCTGTCAGCTTGATAAGAATCCCGACAAATGCCAGACTACCTGATAACAATGTCTGTAAGATAAAACACACCACAGGGAAAAGGGAAAAAGAATTACTTTTGATCATTGATAAACCCATTTCCATGAAAAAACTTTTCTTTTTACTGGTCATTATTTCATTGGCAGCCTGCAGGCAAAGTCACTGGGATGAACAATTGCAATCAGCTCAATGGATCGATCTCACCCACGATTTCGAAGCCAGCACCGTTTACTGGCCAACCAATGTACCTTTCAGTCATGATACCGTTTTTTACGGCATGACCGAAAAAGGATACTTCTATTCATCATTCAAATTTTCGGCTGAAGAACATGGGGGAACCCATTTCGATGCCCCTGTCCATTTTGGAAAGGATCAGAAATTCATTCACGAGGTTCCGGTTGAACAACTTCATGGTCCCGGTGTGGTGGTGGATGTGACCAGGCAATCATCCGAAAACCGCGATTACCTGGTTTCAGTGACGGATTTTGAAAACTGGGAGAAAACGCATGGGAAAATTCCTGAAGGAGCGATCATATTGTTAAATACCGGGTTCGGTAAATACTGGGAGGATCATGTTAAATATACCGGGACCTCAAAAACAGGAAGAGAGGGGGTGGAGGAGCTGCATTTCCCCGGGCTTGATCCCGGCGCTGCCAATTGGCTTGTAAAAAACCGGAAAATCAATGCCGTTGGGTTGGACACACCCAGCATCGATAACGGGCAATCGAAGGATTTTCAATCCCATCGCATTTTATGTGCCGCCGGGCTTACAATGTATGAAAACGTTGCAAACCTTGATCAGCTCCCGGAAAATGGAGCCCACATCGTGGCACTGCCAATGAAGATCAGGGGTGGAAGCGGGGCTCCTTTGCGTATTGTGGCTATAATCGGAAAATAACCTGCTATCCCCATTTATCTATGGAACCATCCCTTCTAATCTACTACTTTTCCGGCACCGGCAATGCCCGCAATGTAGCACATTGGTTTTCTGATGTTGCATCTCATCAGCAAATCCCGGCAGAAACAACCGATATCGCCAAGATCGACAGGAAGCGCATCACCTCCCCGCCTCCAGGATCGCTGGTGGGCTTTGTTTCTCCCACCCATGGATTCAACTATCCGCCGGCCATGATGTATTTCATCTTCCGTTTTCCCCAATCAAGAGGAAACAGGGCATTCCTGATGAATACCAGGGCGGGGCTAAAGCTGTCAAAATGGTTTGTCCCCGGTTTAAGCGGGATTGCATTATGGCTCTCAGCAATGGTTTTACTGCTGAAGGGCTACCGAATTGTCGGACTTCGTTCCATCGACCTTCCTTCAAACTGGATTTCATTTCATCCCGGGGTTAAAGAAAAGGTTGTTGAATCACTCTATAGACACTGCAAAGGAATAACGGAGACGTTCGCTTTAAAAGTGCTCAGCGGGAAAAAGGTATACACAGCTTTCCGCGACATCATCCAGGACATCCTGATCATGCCCATCAGTATCGGGTATTTTTTCGTCGGTAGATTTATTCTGGCTAAATCGTTTTATGCGACAGATGCATGCGATAAATGTGATATCTGCATTGACAACTGCCCGGTTAAGGCCATTCTGACCATTGATAACCGGCCATTCTGGTCATACCGTTGCGAGAGCTGCATGCGCTGTATGAATAACTGCCCCAAAAGGGCTATTGAGACAGCCCACGGATATATCATCGGCATCATGTGCCTGCTGAATATTGGGATTATGGTCTGGTTCTGGCAATGGGTGGGCAGGTTCATTACCATTCCCGCTGGAAATGGCTGGGCTAAAACGGGTGTTACGCTTACAGGCTGGGTGCTCACTTTCCTTGTGATGGTTGTTTCGTACCGTATCTACCATTATTTATTGCGAATCCCGGTCATCCGGCAACTTTTTTATTATACCTCCTTTACCAGATACAAATTCTGGCGACGGTACAAACCTTCCCGAAAAATGATTTCCCAATTACCATAAAATAAATCAATGCAGGCAATGCAGGCAATGCAAACAGGATTCTGTTGGCCTCTTCACATTTTTTCATTGCTGAAGCGGCTTTTTCAAATGTCAGATACCCCGTTGAACATTAAAGTTTTAGCCAAAATTCTGTTTCTCGTGATTCCTTATAGGAAATGGATAACCGGTAAGAAATCTCTTTTTTAGACTGGGCCGCCACTCCTTCTGAAACATTCGCTCCAACTGAAGTGCCTGATCTTAAAACCTCTTTTGAAAGGATGTATTCATGTTTTTCCCTTGTCAGGTATTGATATAGGAAAACACTTTCAACCGCAAGTTCAAAACTTTTATCTTTGATATGGTTTTCTTTCATAATCTCTTTTTTTACTTAATCGGTCAGGGACAAAAAAGATAATCACTTGTTGAACACTTTTTCTGCATTGTCTGCATTGTCTGCATTCCCTGCATTCCCTGCATTGTTTGCATTGTTTGCATTCCTTAAATGAATAACCATGATTTACTTAGAAAACACCCTGATTTCCGATGAAGTAAAAGAGGTCTACTTCTGCTGCGATATGGAAAAGTGCAAAGGCGCCTGCTGTGTAGAGGGCGATGCCGGTGCGCCCCTCGATGAGGAAGAGATTTCCCTGCTCGAAGATTACATTGATGAAATCAAGCCCTTTATGGTGCCGGAAGGAATATCTGAAGTGGAAATGCTTGGGGTTTTCGATTATGATGCGGAGGGGAAGTTTGTCACCCCGCTGATTCACGGAAAAGAGTGTGCATTCGTTTATTTTGAGGATTGTATTGCCCGGTGTGCGATTGAAAAGGCCTTCCAGGAAAAGAAAATTCCTTTTGCCAAGCCCATTTCATGCCACCTCTACCCCATCCGGATCAAAACAACCCCTGTCAATGATCTGCTGAACTATCACAAATGGCCGATCTGTCAGAAAGCACTGGTGAAGGGACACAATGAAAAAATACCCCTATACCAGTTCCTGGAAGGGGCATTGATTCGTAAATATGGTCGAACCTGGTACAACAAACTCCTTAAACTACTGCATTAGCGCCGCCGCTCAATGCCAGCGCCGCTCTCTTGGCGGTGGCCATGGCTGCAAATTCTTTGTCCATCATGAATTGCCCGCCTTTGTCGCTTCCTGCCAACTTGATCTGATCGAGGATATTGCGCACGGTGCTTTCCTCTTCTATCTGTTCAGTGATATACCACTGGAGATAGTTTGCGGTGGTAAAATCCTTCTCTTTGGTACAAATGGCATAGAGGTCATTGATTGAGGCAGAAATATACTCTTCATGCTTCAACACTTGCTGGAACACATCGGGCAATGATTTAAAGGCTGCGTCGGGTGAATCCAGAGCAGGAATGACTGCAGATCCGCCCCGGTCGTTGAGATAATGAACCAGTTTGAGCATATGGATACGCTCCTCCTCTGTCTGCACATAAAGCCAGTTTGAAGCACCGGGAAAACCGTTCCGCTCTGCCCAGGAGGCCATTGACAGGTATATACGGGAAGAATGTTCTTCGCGTTTGATCTGCTCGTTTATTGCTTTTTCTACATTTTTACTAATCATAATAACTAAGGTTGGTTGAATACAAAGTTAAGATTTTTTTTATTGGCGGGAAATACCGCTGATTTCTTTCTGAATAAATCATATTATCAACAAAGTTGCCATTCGATAAGGCAAAAAGATGTTAATAAAAGCAAAATGAAGGTGACAATTGTAAATTCAGCACATTAATCTCAAATTTTTCTTCCAAATCCTTGACTTTAACCATCAAATTATTGTATATTTGTTTTTAATTAGTCTTATTAACTATAACACACATACATTTACTATGAAAAAATATATACCAATGTTCATTTTCATAATTATGGGAATGGCTTTACATCAAGAGATATTCGCGATAAAACACATCGTTCATGTCGGAAATTATTATTTTAATCCCTCTGTTTTAAATGTTTCAGTGGGTGACACGGTTCGCTTTCAATGGGATGCGGGAAGTCACACCACCACGTCAGGAATCATTCCGGCTGGAGCAGAAGATTGGGATGAGGACATTAAAAATTCAAGTCAGGTTTTCGATTATCATGTAGAATTTGCAGGTGTGTACAATTATGTATGTACTCCCCACGCAGCCATGGGTATGATTGGATCGTTCACAGCCTCAGCGCCGTCGGTTGGTATTGTTGAAAACAATGGCCGGGAATTACAAATTTATCCAAATCCATCAAGGGGAATATTTAAGGTTGTGACCGGCAGTACACTGGAGGAGGAAGCAGAAATTTCCCTTTTTGACATCAGCGGGAAGACACTGTCAGCAGAAATGGTAAATCATGCTGCAACATTGAACTTCGACCTGTCGGAGTACCCCCGGGGATACTACTTTATTCGGCTTAAATCAAGTATGGTAACAATCGTAAGGAGAATCGTCATTATTGATTAGGTAAATTATTTCCTTACGTATTTTAACAGAATTTATCCCTTAAGTGCCTCAGCCCCAGACACAATTTCGAGAATGGCATTGGTTATGGCATTCTGCCTGGCCTTGTTGTAAGAAATGTTGAGATCGCGCAGGAGATCCTTGGCGTTTTCAGTAGCCTTTTGCATGGCGGTCATCCTGGCGCCCTGTTCCGAGGCAAATGAATCGAGTACCGCCTTGAACAGCTGAATGCGTAAAGTTTTCGGTATCAGTTCACGCACAATGGTTTCCTGATCGGGTTCGAAAATATAATCCGACTCCACTTTGCTCAAAGGTTCCTGAGCGGTTGGGCTGGTTGGTGCAATGGGCAGGTACTGCTCTACTATCAATCGTTGTACGGCAGCATTTTTAAATTGGTTGTAGATCAAATCAATCCTGTCATATTCCTTCCCGATAAAACTCTTCATCAGCTTTTCAGCCAATACAGAGGCATTGGCGAAGGTAAGCTGATCAAAAAGTTCATCATGGGATTCGATGACATCATATTTCCTTTTCCGGAAATACTCTGTGGCTTTGCGGCCGATGGTAATGAAGCTGACGTTGTTCTGAACGAACTGTTGATGATAGGTTGTGGCCGTAAGGTTCACCCCCATCTTGATAATATTGGAGTTAAATGCCCCGCATAATCCACGGTTTGATGCTATTACCACCAGTAAAATCTTTTCAGGTTTCCGTTCCTGTGAGAAGACGTTTTCGTCGGAACTGTCGATGGTCGCGCTCAGGTTCTGCAATATTTCCCTGAGTTTGGCCGCATATGGGCGCAATTTGATAATGGCAGTCTGCGCTTTTCGCAACTTGGAGGCCGCCACCATTTTCATGGCATTGGTGATCTGCTGGGTTGATTTAACCGACGCAATCCGAATACGTACTTCCTTCAGTCCGGCCATTTCCTTTTATTATTTCTTTTCCTCGTATTTCCTGGATAGCTCTTTGGCAACCTCTTCCATGGTTTTAAGATCCTCATCCAGGAGTTTACCCGCCTTTAGGTTATTCAGCACCGACTGGTGATTCAATTCCATAAAACTCAGGTATTCTATCTCAAAATTACCAATGCTCCTGATCGGGATGGTACGAAGTAGTCCCCGGGTTCCACAGAAAATAATGGCAATCTGTTTTTCAACTGGCATCGGGGAATATTGCGGCTGCTTCAGAATTTCAACGTTACGGGCGCCTTTATCAAGAACTGCCTTGGTAGCAGCATCAAGATCGGACCCAAACTTCGAAAAGGCTTCGAGTTCTCGATATTCAGCCTGATCAAGTTTGAGGGTTCCGGCAACCTTTTTCATGGATTTTATCTGGGCATTTCCGCCTACGCGGGATACTGAAATTCCAACATTAATTGCGGGCCGTATCCCTGCATTGAATAATCCGGTTTCCAGGAAGATCTGTCCGTCGGTGATAGAGATCACATTGGTTGGAATGTAGGCTGATACGTCACCGGCTTGGGTTTCAATAATCGGTAAGGCTGTAAGAGATCCACCACCTTTAACCATGTCTTTCAGGTTTGCCGGAAGGTCATTCATCTGACGGGCGATTTCATCAGATGAAATTACGCGTGCTGCCCGCTCAAGGAGGCGGGAATGGAGGTAAAATACGTCACCCGGATAGGCTTCACGTCCGGGAGGGCGGCGAAGCAAAAGCGACACTTCGCGATAGGCAACAGCCTGTTTTGATAAATCATCGTAAACCACCAGTGCCGGGCGACCGGTATCCCTGAAAAATTCACCAATGGCGGCTCCGGCAAAGGGAGCATAGTATTGCATCGCTGCAGGGTCGGAAGCTGTGGCAGATACCACAACGGTATAAGCCATTGCGCCCTTCTCTTCAAGTGTTTTCACAATATTGGCCACTGTTGAGCCCTTTTGGCCCACTGCCACATAAATACAGTAAACCGTTTCGCCGCGTGCGTGAAATTCTTTCTGGTTTATGATTGTATCGATGGCAATGGCCGTTTTGCCTGTCTGGCGGTCGCCGATGATCAGTTCACGCTGTCCCCGGCCTATCGGGATCATTGCATCGATGGGCTTGATCCCTGTCTGCAAAGGCTGGTTTACAGGCTGACGAAAAATAACACCGGGGGCCTTACGTTCCAGGGGCATTTCATACCTGATACCTTCAATTTTTCCCTTGCCGTCGATGGGTTCTCCCAGGGTATCAATTACCCTGCCAAGCAAGCCTTCACCAACTTCGATGGAGGCTATTCGACGGGTTCGTTTAACAATGTCGCCCTCTTTTATTTCAAAGTAATCACCAAGTAAAACGGCGCCAACGTTGTCTGCTTCAAGGTTCAAAACTATGCCTTTCAGTCCGTTTTTTTCAAATTCAATCAACTCGCCGCTTTCAACATTGTTCATCCCATAAATGCGGGCAATGCCGTCGCCAACGGTCAAAACGGTGCCGACTTCTTCAAGTTCCTTTTCACTCTGGTAACCGGCAAGTTCCCTGCGTAAAATCGCAGTAACTTCAGCGGGTTTGATTTCAGCCATATATTAATTTTTAATAAGCGAAATAGCGAAATAGCGAAATAGCGAAATCAACTACTTCTAATAATCTTTTGTGTATATAAATTTACTTTTGCAATTGCATTGCGCATTTCCTCAATTTCCCTGCGGATGCTGGCATCATATTGTTTATCGTTCCAGGAAAGGATGAAGCCACCGATAAGCGATTCGTCAATTTCCGATTTAAGATCAATATCAGACCGGGTATAATTCTTCATTAGTTCCAACACCTTTTGGGTGACATCGGCATCGGGCAATACCGGCGATTTGAAATGAACTGTAAGTATGTTCTGATAGCTTTTATAAAGTTCAATAATCTGAAGTGCAATTTCAGGTATAAGCGATTCCCTGTTTTTACGCACCATAATAAGCAGGTAGGTCAGTGTAATCTGATGAACATCTTTTTCAAAAATGGCATGCAGGACTGCCCGTTTTTTTCCCGTGTTTATGATCGGGCTCTTTAAAAACAACCTTAAATCTCTGCTGTTTTCACAAGTCTGAGATATCAGCTTACTGTCGGCATATACCTCCTCAACCAGGTTTTTCTCTGTGGCAAGTTCAAACAGCGCTGCGGCATAGCGTTCCGCTACCAGGGAAATATTCATTTCAGGTTAATTGAATTTAACTTCTTTTAATAATTCCTGAACATATTCTTCCTGTTTCAAGGGATCGGAAAGTTCTCGTTTCAGAACAAACTTTGCAAGGGTAAGCGAATTTTCGGCTATCTGATTTTTCAGGTCCGTCATGGCCGCCATTTTTTCATTCTGGATGCTTGCTTTCGCTGATTCCACAATCCGGGAGGCCTCCTCGCTGGCTTTAATACGGGCCTCTTCGATCAGTTTATCCCTTACTTTTCGGGCTTCATTCAGCATGGCATCCCGTTCATTTTTTGCTTCCTGGAGCAATTGTTCATTACTGAATTGCAATTGCTTCATCTCTTCCCTTGCTTTATTGGCCGAATTCAATGCTTCATGAATGGAGGTTTCCCGCTCCTTCAGCATTTGAAGAATGGGTTTCCAGGCAAATTTTCCAAGGATATACACAAGGAATGAAAATGCCAGTGTCATCCAGAAAATCAGGCCCAGCCCCGGAGTTATTAATTCCATATCATTTTATTTTAAGGTACCTTAAATTTAAAAAGTCCTTTACGGTCTAACCAACCGTTAAACCGTAAAGAACCTGCCGCATCTGCTAAATGAAAAGGATCAACAAACAGACGACGATAGCAAAAAAAGCCACCCCTTCAACGAGTGCAGCAGCGATGATCATGTTCGAACGGATATCACCGATTGCCTCAGGCTGACGGGCAATAGATTCGAGGGCGCTTTTACCGATGTTTCCGATGCCGATCCCGGCACCGATCACTGCGATTCCAGCTCCCAGTCCTGCTCCCATTTTTGCAATGGCGGCGAAATCACCGGCCAGTTGCAGTAAAATTGCTAATAATGTCATACTCAAGGGTATTAAATGGTTACTACTAAAAAATCAGTTATAATGACCAATTACAAATTACCTATGAATGGCTGATTTGACTTTTCGTGGTTAATCAATTCAAAATTGGTCATTGGTCATTCGTAATTTGTTATTCGTTAATGGTGTTCCGGTTCAATTGTGGCCAGCCCAAAATAGAGTGCCGATAACAGCGTAAAAACATAGGCCTGGATAAATGCAACAAGGAGTTCCAGCAGGTTCATAAAAATCATGAATGCAACTGAAAACACTGAAACGCCATATCCAACGGCAGCATTCATCTCCCCAAATATGAATATAAGGCTGATAAATCCCAGCACAATGATGTGCCCGGCGGTAATATTTGCAAAGAGACGAATCATCAGTACAAACGGCTTTGTTATGATTCCGATGATCTCTACGATCGGCATTAGCGGCAAAGGCAATTTAAGCCACCAGGGAACGCCCGGTGTATTTATGATATCCACCCAATAGTGCTTGTTGCCGCTGACTGTTGTGATGATGAATGTAAACACCGCCATAACAAGGGTAACGGCAATGTTCCCGGTTACGTTTGCGCCTCCAGGGAAAAAGGGGATCAGACCAAAAAGGTTGTTGAAGAAAATGAAGAAAAAGACGGTTAATAAAAATGGCATGAATTTCTCATACTTTTTTTCTCCGATCGAGCTTTTCGCGATATCATCCCTGATAAAAATGATCAGAGGCTCAAGTAAAGATTGTATTCCGCTGGGCGCTTTATCCCTGTTTCGCTTATAAGCCCTGGCAACCGAGACAAAGATCAGGATCAGTAAAAAGGAACTCATCAGAATGGCGAGAACGGTTTTGGTAATTGAAAAATCGTAAACAGCCGGATGTTCCGTTACACTGCCATGATCACCATCCCTTACAATTTTTCCTTTATGAGGCCCCTCCTGTTCAAGTTTGAACCCCATGTAGCTGTGTGTTTCATTATGAAACCGGCTAGAACAAAATGTATAAAGCTTGCTTTCGTAAAGTAAAATAATCGGGAGGGGGATGGTAAGATGAAGACTCCCGATTTCGGCTACATGCCATTCGTGGTTGTCAACCACATGTTCCATAATCATCTCACCGGCATTGAACTTGCCCTCTTCTTTGTGGCTTGCGGATTGCTCCTGCTGTTCAAACGCACTGTCGCTTGCAGCAACCAGAATAGTTTTATCCTGAACGGCGGCAGAGATACTACCTGCAAGAAATATGGCGAACAGAAAGCTTAGAAGCAAACGGCCGACAAAAGCAACACTGATTTTAATTGCTGTCATGAAACTACTTACAACACATAATGAGTTGCAAAAATAGAAAATAATATTGGAATTGGAAAATTGATAATGTAACCAATTAACAATTTCTTCGTCATAATGCCCTCGTGAATAATTTATCACTAATTTTGATGTTTTATTAAACTCCAATAAAATGCAAGTGCGTCAATTTAGGTTTTGGCCATTGGTCCTGATTATTATGACGTTTTCAGGATTTTTCCAAACTGGTTTTTCTCAAAAAATCTGGACACTGGAAGATTGTATTAATTACGCAATCGAGAACAATCTTGATATCAACAAACAACTGCTGAATGTTGAAAGCAACAAAGACGCTCTTCTTCAGAGTGGTCTCAACATGCTTCCCAACCTCAACGCCAACGGAACCAATGTGTGGAATTACGGTCAAACGATCGACCAGTATACCAACGAATTTGCAACCACTACTGTCCGTTCCAATAATTTCTACATTGGCAGCAGCGTTACCATTTACGGCGGACTACAGAAATTAAATACATTCAAGGAGCGTAAAATAAACCTGCTGGCAAGCCAGTATGACCTGGATGTGATCAAAAACAACATCTCGCTTTCAGTTGCTGGATTTTACCTGGATATTTTATTCAATCTCGAATTGCTTGATGTTGCGAATGAGCAACTAAGGATTACGACAGCCGAAGTGGAGCGCATACAGAAAAAAGTTGATGCAGGATCTTCTGCAAAAGGTGATTTGCTGAATATCCAGGCACAAAAAGCCACAGAAAAGCTGAATGTAGTGGATATGGAAAACAGACTGTATATTTCCAATCTTTCACTGCAGCAGCTTATTGATTTGCCGGTCACCCGTGATTTCCGGGTTGAAAAACCAGCACTCAAACTTGTGAAGGCTCCCAGTGATACTGTCACTGCAGAACTTATTTATATCTATGCTTTGAAAGCCCGCCCTGAAATAAAGAGTGCGGAACTCAGGGTGGAGAGTGCAAAAAAAAGGCTCGCCATTGCCCGGGGCTATATCCAGCCCACCCTGACCCTGAGCGGATCGTGGGGTACCGGGTATTCGGGGATTTCAAAACAGTATGATCCGACTGACACCGTGTGGACCCCGGTTGGAATAACCCAGACGTCAAAAGATCTCGTACTGATGCCCAAAGTTAATTACACCTCTCAGGTAAAATCTTTTGGCGACCAGTTGCAGGAAAACAGCAATCAGTCCGTTGGATTTTACCTGAATATCCCAATTTTCAACGGCTGGCAAGGCCGTACCGCTATAAATAATGCAAAAATTCAGATGTCGCAAGCTGAACTCGACCTCGGGATTACGAACCGGGACCTTAGAAAACTCATAGAACAATCCTATGCTGATGCAGTGTCGGCGCTGCAGAAATTCAACGCCTCCCTGGAGAAGGTAAATGCTCAGTCAGAGGCCTTTAAATATGCCCAGCAAAAATTTGATGTTGGCGTGATGACTTCATTCGATTACAACAACAGCAAAAAAGACCTGACAAAGGCCGAGTCTGAACTCCTCCAGGCCAAGTATGATTTTATATTTAAAACGACCATTCTCGACTTCTACGCTGGGAATCCCATCAGGATCAATCGTGAATAATCAATAACATTTTTGCCCATGACAAGAAAGATTTCAAAGAAGAAAATGTGGATCATTATTGCCATTGTTGCAGTAGTAGCCATCATTGTTATTGCCGCAATCGTTAAAGGCAATGGAAACGAAGGAATAAAGGTTGCCACTGAAAAGGTATCGAAACGAACCATCATCCAGACCGTTTCATCCAATGGCAAGATTCAGCCCGAAAAGGATATCAAGATAAGCCCCTATATTTCGGGAGAGGTCGTGGAATTGTATGTAAAGGAGGGAAACCAGGTTAAAAAGGGTGACCTTCTCGCCAAAATTGATCCTGAGATCTATATTTCCCAGTTTGACCAGAGTGAGGCTTCAGTGAATACGCAGAAGGCCAACCTGGCAAATTCAAAGGCACGCCTTGCCCAAGTCAAGGCTCAATATGAGAATGCCCGGCTTACCTTTGACCGCCAGGAAAAACTTTACCAACAGAATGTAATATCAAAGGCTGAATTCGATCAGTCCAAATCGGCCTTTCAGGTTTCACAAGCCCAGGTTACTGCAGGAGAAGAGGATATAAAAGCCTCCGAATTCATGGTTAAAAATTCGGAAGCTGCCCTGAAGAGATCAAAGGAGGATCTCACACGGACCGCCATTTTCGCTCCCAACGACGGAACGGTATCAAAACTTGGCGTACTCAAAGGAGAGCGCGTAACCGGCGCTTCGCAGTTCTCAAGCGGAACGGAGATCATGCGCATCGCCAACCTAAATGAGATGGAAGCTCAGGTCCAGGTAAATGAAAATGACATTGTACGTGTTAGCATGGGCGACACAGCGCTGATTGAGGTGGATGCATACCTGAACAGGAAATTCAAAGGGGTAGTAACTGAAATTGCAACCTCTGCCAATAGTACCGGGGTCAGTGTTGACCAGGTAACCAACTTCAATGTTAAGATACATATTATAAAAGACTCCTATAAAGATCTGCTGGAGGGAAAACCGATCGATTTTTCGCCTTTCCGGCCCGGTATGTCCTGTACGGTTGAAATTCAGACTGAGAGCGCTGAAAACACCTTAACTGTTCCTATTCAGGCCGTTACTACGAGACTGGCCAAAGATAGTCTTGATAAGATCAATGAAAATAACAAAAGCAAAAACAAAGAAGGTGAACACGAGGTCGAGGTTGTGAGTACAACGAAGAAAAGTGATAAAATACAGGAATGTGTGTTTATCCTCAGTGATGGAACCGCTAAAAAAGTTGATGTAAAGACAGGCATCCAGGATAATACCTTTATCCAGATTGTTGCTGGGTTGAAGGATGGAGATGAAATTATCACTGCACCTTACAGTGCTGTTTCGAAACTTCTCAAGGATGGGGATAAGGTTAAAAAAGTTGATAAAAAAGATCTGTTCACCAAGGAAAAAGAGAAATAGTGCATGGGTCTGATCCTATGCATTGAAACATCCACAGCGGTCTGTTCCGTGGCATTGGCCTTTGATGAAAAAATCCTGGCAATCCGGGAATCTGTGGCCAGGAATGTTCATTCTGCCATGCTAACCGTATTTATTGATGAAATAATCAAATCTTCGGGCTACCTGATGAACGACCTTGATGCCATTTCGGTTAGCATGGGGCCGGGTTCCTATACCGGACTTCGCATTGGGGTTGCTACAGCCAAAGGGTTATGCTATGCGCTCGACAAACCGTTGATTGCGGTTTCAACGCTCAGGGCGATGGCGGTGGGAATTAATTATGAATTAAAAATTAAAAATT
>CAISJJ010000411.1 GCA_903885595.1 uncultured Bacteroidales bacterium | reverse complement strand
TTTTTTGCATTTTTCAGCACATATTCTGGAAATCCAATCTCATGTGCAATTTCGAGGGCAAATGAACTTCCCGGTTTCCCTGTTTTTAACTGATATAATGGTTTTAATTTTTTAATGTCAAAAAGCATCGCCCCGTTGATAATTCCCGGTTCGCGGGAGGCAAGTAGTTTTAAATTCGAGTAGTGTGTCGTCACGATACCCATGGCTTGTTTGGCGTTTAATGCCTCCAGCGATGCCTCGGCAATGGTTCCGCCTAATGAAGGATCTGTGCCGGTACCAAGTTCATCAATTAAAAAAAGCGAGTGGGAATCCGTGTTTTCAATGAAGAATTTCAGGTTAAGCAGTTTTGATGTATAGGTACTCAGATCGTTATCGATCGATTGCTCGTCGCCAATGTCGATGAAAATCCTTGTAAAAATCGTAAATTCAGAATCCTCCCTTACCGAAGGTAGTAAACCACACTGAAACATATACTGAACCAGCCCAACGGTTTTCAGGCATACCGATTTTCCGCCCGCATTTGGTCCGGAGATAATCAGGATCCTGTTATCGGAATTTAAACCAATATTGAGGGGTACAATGGTTTTATTTTGCTTTTGATGGGAGAGGAAAAGCAATGGGTGGATAGCCTGATGCCACATGAATGCAGCCGCGTTCGGATGGGGATGTAGCAGGCTTGTTGCGCCAATGTTGATGGCAAACCGGGCCTTGGCACGGATGAAGTCAACTTGCCCAAGGAAATGATAAGCGCGAATGAGGGAGTCAATGTCGGGCCTTAACGAAGTTGTAAAAGCAATAAGGATGCGAACTATCTCACGGCGTTCGGCATAGTCAAGTTCGCGGATCTCATTGTTGGTTTCGAAAATCTCGGCTGGTTCTATATATACGGTCTGACCTGTTGCCGATTCATCATGCATGAATCCCTGGATTTTGCGCTTATGCGCACTGATCAACGGAATAACAAGCCTGCCATTACGAACGGTAATTTCAGCATCATCAGGGGTCCAGCCACTTTGCCTTGCCAGTTTGTAACTTTGAATTACTTTACGTTCAACCGCAGCTTGTAACGATATTTTTTGCTTCCTGATCCTGTTTAGTTCAGGAGACGCATTATCCCTGATCTCCGATTTTTCGTCAACTATCCGGCTAACCTGGTCTACCAATCCTTCAAGAAGTGGAAAAACGTTTTCCAATGAATAATCTGAAATGTCGCCTGCCGGATCATAATCAGAATTATCAGGGGAGGAGCCAAATCCCTTCCCGGCAATCATTTGATAAAGTGTGGGAAATTTTTCCCTTCTTTGAGAAAAAAATAACAATAAGGATTGAATGGTCAGCACCGATAACCGCAATTGTGAAAGTTGTTCTGTCTCCATGTAAGTGTTTGGAACACGAACACGCAATAATTCAGGGATCAGGTCGTAATAATCCTGCGATGGAAAATTCTCTTCAAACTGTAGAATTTGCCTCATCTCGGCCGTCTGGTAATGCCAGGTTATTATTTCCGTTGTATCTGTGGAGAAGGCAATTTTAGAAACCCGCGATCGTCCAAGGGAGGAGAGGCAATAATTTCCAAGGATCTGACGAATCATGTCAAACCCCAGTTTTTGTTCAAAAGTCGTTGGATAAAGCATACCTGCGCAAAATTAGAAAAAATCGGGGAATCAACCGAAATAACCATAATAACCCTTGGCATTTTGATTTGAATTGTGTACTTTTGCCGTCTGTTAGCAGATTCACAATCAAGGAACTAAGTTTTTAAAAATCAATATATTATGAACAAATCAAAAAAATTTCTTTCGTGTGATGGAAACCAGGCAGCTGCACATATGGCCTATATGTTCAGCGAGGTTGCCGCAATCTATCCGATTACACCCTCTTCAAACATGGCCGAGAATGTAGATGAATGGTCTGCGCATGGTCGTAAAAACCTCTTTGGGGAAGAGGTAAAAGTTGTGGAAATGCAATCGGAAGCCGGAGCAGCCGGCACGCTCCACGGTTCTTTGCAGGCCGGCGCTCTCACTTCAACCTTCACTGCATCACAGGGATTGTTGTTGATGATTCCCAATATGTACAAACTCGCCGGAGAACTACTTCCTGCCGTTTTCCACGTAAGCGCGCGTACAGTGGCCGCACATGCTCTTTCCATCTTTGGCGATCATGGTGATGTTTACGCCACCCGCCAAACAGGTTTTGCCATGCTGGCCTCGGGTTCAGTTCAGGAGGTTATGGACCTTGCCGGGATTGCCCATCTTGCGGCTATCAAATCACGAATTCCATTTCTACATTTTTTTGATGGGTTTCGTACATCCCATGAAATACAGAAGATCGAGATGTTCGAGAATGACGACATGATGAAATTACTCGACATGAAGGCTTTACAGGAATTCCGTGACCGGGCGCTCAATCCCGAGCATCCTGTTACCCGTGGAACTGCTCAGAATCCTGATATGTTTTTCCAGGCAAAAGAGGCGGTGAACCGTTTTTATGAGCCCGTTCCCGATGTGGTTGATGCTTACATGCAGGAGATCACCAGGATGACCGGACGCGTATATCACCCTTTTATGTTTTATGGACATCCTGAAGCCGAAAACATTATCGTAGCGATGGGTTCCATCACCGATACTACTAAGGAGGTGATTGATTACCTAATGGCCAAGGGGGAAAAGGTTGGGTTGATCTCCGTGCACCTTTACCGGCCTTTTTCAGCAAAGTATTTCTTCAATGTGCTTCCCAAAAGTGTCAAACGGATCTGCGTGCTCGACCGCACGAAGGAACCAGGTGCCAATGGCGATCCATTGTACCTTGATATACGTGATATGTTTTACGATGCTGAAAGCCGCCCGATGATCATCGCAGGTCGTTACGGACTCAGTTCAAAGGACACTACCCCTTCACAAATCATAACGGTATATGATAACCTCAAGGCAAAGGAGCCGAAGAATCATTTTACTGTGGGTATCGTCGACGATGTTACCTTCCATTCGCTGCCGCTGATACCTGAAATGGACATTGCACCAAAGGGCACCTATTCAGCCAAGTTTTACGGGATTGGTTCCGATGGTACCGTGGGCGCTAATAAAAACTCAATCAAAATCATTGGCGACAGCACCGATAAATATGCACAGGCCTATTTCGCCTATGACTCGAAGAAATCGGGCGGGATTACGGTGTCGCATCTACGTTTTGGCGATAGTCCCATCCGCTCACCCTATCTGGTAATCACTCCCGATTTCGTAGCATGTCACGTCCCTGCCTACCTTGAGAAATATGATATGCTCAAAGGATTGAAAGATGGTGGAACTTTCCTGCTCAATTCCATATGGGATGCCGAAGAGACCAAACGGCGTCTTCCCGATCACATGAAGAAATACCTGGCTGATCATAAAATTAATTTCTATATCATTGATGCCACCAAGATTGCCGAGGAAATAGGCTTAGGCAACCGCACCAACTCAATCATGCAAAGCGCATTTTTCAAGGTTTCAAATGTGATCCCTTATGAAAAAACGGTTGCTGATATGAAGAAAGCAATTTACAAAACCTATGGGCGCAAGGGCGAAGATATCGTAAACATGAATTACGCCGCCATCGATCGCGGTGGTGAATTGACAAAAATTGAAATACCTGCCGAATGGTCAGGAATCATCATCAAACCGGCCAATGCCGGGGACAAGGATGCATTTGTCCGCCAGATTTTTGATCCGGTAAGCGCGATGAACGGAGACGATATTCCTGTGAGTGCTTTTATTGGAAGAGAGGATGGAACATTCCCCAACGGGACTACCCAACTCGAAAAACGTGGTATCGCCGTGAATGTTCCTGAATGGATCTCCGAGAACTGTATTCAGTGTAACCAGTGTGCTTATGTATGCCCTCACGCAGCTATCCGTCCTTTCCTTCTGAACGAAGCTGAAAAGCAAAATGCCCCGGATGGTATGATTACCTTGAAGGCTGTAGGCAAGGAACTTGCCGGAATGGAATTCCGTATCCAGGTTTCACCGCTCGATTGCACGGGCTGTGGTAATTGCGCGGATGTATGTCCGGCGAAAACAAAAGCGCTTGTATTCCAGACGTTGGGTAGTCAGATGCCGGAAACCTCCAACTGGGACTATAATATCAGTAAGGTTTCTTACAAAACCAATGTGATCGATCGTTTCAAAACTTTTAAAAACAGCCAGTTTGCCCAGCCACTGTTCGAATTTTCAGGAGCTTGCGCCGGTTGCGGTGAAACACCCTATATTAAATTACTTACCCAGTTATATGGTGAACGCATGATGATCTCCAATGCCACAGGTTGTTCTTCTATTTATGGTGGTACTGCCCCCTTTACACCATATCGTCCAAACGTTGATGGACAAGGACCGGCATGGGCCAATTCACTTTTTGAAGACAATGCCGAATATGGATATGGAATGGCAGTTGCCATAACCCAGCTCCGTAAACGGATGGCCGATAAAATGCGTGTTGCCATCAAGGAAAATTTCATGAATCCCGCCACGCTCGATGCGATGAAAGCCTGGATTGATGGCATGTACAATGCTGAAGCTTCAAAAAAAGCTGCAGTAGCGCTGATTCCATTGTTGACAAAGGAAAACAATGAACTCTCCAAAGAACTCCTGAACCTGAGGCAATATCTTATTAAAAAATCAATCTGGATCATCGGGGGCGACGGTTGGGCTTATGATATCGGTTATGGTGGCCTTGATCATGTTATCGCATCCGGAGAAGATGTAAACATTCTTGTACTCGATACAGAGGTTTATTCCAACACAGGAGGACAATCATCCAAATCAACACCTGTGGGTGCTGTTGCCAAATTTGCTGCATCCGGGAAAAAGGTTCGTAAAAAAGATCTGGGAGCCATGGCCATGACCTACGGTTATGTATATGTTGCGCAGGTTTCGATGGGCGCCAACAACAGCCAGTTGTTCCGGGCTGTGAAAGAGGCTGAATCATATAATGGCCCTTCCCTCATCATTGCCTATTCACCGTGCATCAATCACGGATTAAAACTGGGTATGGGCAAAGCTGAGGAGGAGATGGATCGCGCTGTTGCCACTGGTTACTGGCAATTGTATCGCTACAACCCACTAAATGGCAATGAAGGGAAAAACCCCTTCACCCTCGATTCGAAAGAACCGGAATGGAGCGGTTTCCAGGATTTTCTCTCCAGTGAAGTGCGTTATTCCTCGCTTAAGAAAATGTTCCCCGACGAAGCCGAAGAATTATTCAAGGCTGCCGAAGAGAACGCAAAATGGAGATATAGCCACTATAAACGGTTGGCTACAATGACATACGAAAAGTAGGTTCTGAAACAGGATACGGGATCTGGTTTTTTTTGATCCCGTATCCCTGATCGCTTGTCTCGTATCTGTTGTTCCGCATCTGATTATTTCAATGAAAGATATATATTTGTAGAAATATTTTGAATTACTAAAAGAAACTATCATGGCAAATTTATCAACACGTTATATGGGGCTCAATCTGAAGAACCCTGTCATTGTGGGAGCAAGCAACCTGGTTACAGATGTGGACAATTGTAAAAAGATGGAGGATGCCGGTGCGGCAGCTATAGTTTATAAGACCCTTTTTGAAGAGCAGATCGAGTTGGAACGACTGCAGCTTAACGAAGAACTTAACCAATACAACGAACGTCACGCGGAAATGATCAGTCTCTTTCCTGATATTGATCATGCCGGGCCGCGCGAACACCTGAGTCACCTGAAAAAGGTCGTAAACGCGGTGAACATTCCTGTTATTGCCAGTTTGAACTGTACCTTCGATGAAACATGGGTGGAATATGCGAGGCAACTCGAAAATACCGGGATCAATGCACTCGAACTCAATTTTTATTCAGTTCCGGGAGATTTCAAGCGTGAAGGAAAGGCCATCGTAAATGAACAGCTTGATGTGGTGAGCGAAGTGAAGAAAAGTATTAAAATTCCCGTGAGTGTAAAACTGAGCCCTTTCTATACCAACACCCTGATGGTGATACAAAACATGTACTATGCAGGAGTTGATGGATTTGTGTTGTTTAATCGTATGTTTCAGCCCGATATAGACCTTGAAACTGAAGAGCACCATTTTCCTTACAACCTGAGCCATGAAGAAGATAATCGGTTGTCATTACGGTATATTGGTCTGCTTTTTGGCGAAATCAGGGGTTCCTTATGTGCCAACACAGGTATATTTACTGGTAAGGATGCTGCCAAGATGATCCTGGCTGGCGCCGACACAGTTCAGGTTGTTAGTACTGTGTATAAGAACGGAATCGGGCAAATCACAAAAATACTTGAAGAACTAGACCGCTGGATGGAGCTCAAGAAATATGATTCAATAGATGCTTTCCGCGGCAAACTATCCAGGAAAAACCAGAAAGATCCCTTTTCCTACAGGAGGGCACAGTATATTGATATCCTGATGAAAAGCGAAGAAATTTTCAAGAAATATCCCATGAGGTAAATTAGAAATTCAAAATTAATAATTACGATTAAGTCCGGAAATTTATAGGTTGTTATTTTTAATTCGTAATTTTTAATTAATACTGATATTCATCAGCATACGGGCCTGGACACCTTTCATTTCCCGAATTTCCTTATAATACTGGTAATACCGGTAATCAGCGCCTAGAGTTTCTTTCAGTTTAGCTGATGGATCGCTGCCGGTAATCTGTTCAATCAATTCCTCAAACCACTCTTTTTGTTCCGGAAGCGAAATGAGCCTGTAATCCTTGGTTTTGGAAAGTTCCGCTGCAAGTTCAATTGCTTTGGTCAGTCCGCCGAAATCATCGATAAGCCCGATCTTTTTTGCGTCACTTCCACTCCATACACGGCCTTGTCCAATACTGTCAACCCTGGCTTTGGTCAGTTTACGTCCATCAGCAACCTTTCTGGTAAAGACATCATAAATGTGGTCCACATCACGCTGAATCAGTAAGGTCTGGTAAGGTGACAATGGTTTCATTACAGGGATATAATCTCCATTCTTATTGGTCATGGCCCAATCGAATGTAATGCCAAGTTTCTTATTGAAAAGCCCTTCCATGTTTGGGATTACCCCGAAAACGCCAATCGATCCGGTAATGCAGGTTGGATCGGCCAGGATTTTTGTGGCAGCACATGCAATATAATATCCCCCGCTGGCAGCTACATCACCGAAAGAAGCCACAACAGGTTTAACTTTCCGGGCAAGATCAACTTCACGCCAGATTATATCACTGGCCAGTGCACTTCCTCCACCCGAATTGATGCGAAAAACGATGGCCCGAACCTTTTCGTCTTCACGCGCCTTCCGAATTGCCTTTGAAATGCGATCAGAACCGATACTTTGATCGTCACCCTCTCCACCTGCGATTGACCCGCTGGCATAGATTACAGCAATTTTATTACTTGCTGTCGATTGTTTTCTGGAATCTGCAACGCTGGTATAATTATCCATTGTCACATACTGGATTTTCTTTTTTTCATCAATTTTCAGTTGCGACTTAAGCAAAGAAAGAAGTTCATCCTTATATACCAGTTGGTCGACAAATTTGTATTTCAGGGCATCTTCTGCTGTGCCTATTTTAAGACTGTCAGCAATCCTGTTGAGATCTTCCTTGCCGATTTTGCGGGTTTCAACAATGCCGTTAAGCATTTTATTCCAGATACTGCCTATCAATTCGGTTATCTGCCTGCGATTTTCAGGACTCATTTTATCAAGGAACAGCGGCTCTGTGGCTGCTTTGAATTTCCCATGCCGGATGATCTGCATTTTAATATCCAGTTTTTCGAGCATGCCCTTCAGGAAGACCATTTCGGAGGCGAGCCCCTTGAAATCTACTATTCCCTGTGGGTTCAGATAAATTTTATCAGCTGCTGTAGCAAGGTAATATGATTTTTGTGTATAACCTTCGCTATAAGCCCAGATGAATTTACCCGAGGTCTTGAAGCTGATCAGCCCGTCGCGGATTTCATCGAGCGTGGAAATCCCGGCAGGAATGTCGCTCAGGTCGAGATAAATCCCGGCAATGTTATCATCTTCCTTTGCCTTTTTAAGATTATTGAGCAAATCATTGAGCCCGGTTGTTTTTTCGGGACCGGCATAGCCCATTATGAACTTTGTTTTCGAACTTCGGTCGGCAATCTCTTTATTAAGCTTAACATGGAGCAAGGTGTTTGGCGTAATCACTGTTTCCTCTGATGATGCAGTTGCAACAATTGCTGCAATAATGCCGATACTGATTAAAGTAACAAGAGCGATAAGCAGGAATGTTCCCAGCATGCTGGCAAACATGAATTTAAAAAACTGTTTCATAGGTTATTTTTGATTGATTAAAATGGGTCAGTTCGAATCACAAATGTAATAAATTTAGACGCATGCCCTCTGCCATCGTTACAACAATCAGCCATCCTAAGTCAGGATTAACATCAGTTTGTGCATAACAATGCAATATAGCGTATAGAAATACGTATGATTTTTGTATCATTGCTTTTTGAATATTCCCAAACCGGATGGTGAAAAAACGGCTTTATATTTTTTATTTTTTGATGTTTCTATTCATCTCAGGATTTTCTGATGGGAATGAAGGTAGGAAGGACAAATCATCTGGAAAAACCGATGATATTCTCAGAAAGGCGGATTTGATCATCCGGAAAACGGAGGTGATGGCCCGAAAAGCTGATAATAAAACCTCGAAAACAGTACCCGGAAATCTGAAACCTTCTACCAAGTCTTCAAAACCTAAAACTTATTCACGGAAACCTGGCTCCGCTTCCACGGTATCATCACGGCACCGAACATTTCCATCTTTGCTGATTATGGATTTCGGAGGAAAAGCCTCCGGCAAATTAGTCCGGTTCATGCTTGCCCACAATAAGGACCTTGATTCAGGTTATGTGAGCCGGCTTATCAGGACATATATCGCAGAATGCCGCCGTGAAGGGGTGAATCACGATGTGGCTGTATGCCAGATGTGTCTAGAAACTGGATTTTTGCGGTTTAATGGATCAGTAAGCCGTTATCAAAATAATTTTTGCGGACTGGGTGCTGTCAATTCCTGGTCGGAAGGCGATCGGTTTATCTCGGTTGACGAAGGTGTCCGCGCTCACATTCAGCATCTTAAAGCCTATGCAAGCCTTGATCCGGTAAAATCACCGGTTGTCGATAAACGATTTGAAAATGTAAAACGTGGTTCCGTGGTCACCATCCATGATCTCACCGGTAAATGGGCTGCCGACCTCAATTACGGTGATAAGATTGGTAACTTGCTTAATATCCTGTATTCAAAATAGTGTTGATGAGAGAGGTGTTTGTCTTACTTGGCAGTAACCGCGGAGATCGCATGGAATATCTGGACCGTGCGTTCCAAATGATATCTGAATTTGCTGGAATCATCCTTAAAAAATCAAGTGTTTACGAAACTGCACCCTGGGGATTCGATGACCCAATTTCCTTCCTTAACCAGGTAATTGAAATTGAAACAAACCTTCATCCAAATGAATTGTTGGAGCATTTACTCACCATTGAGACAAAACTTGGCAGAATAAGGCCATTCAGCGCTTGCGGTTGCAGTATCCAGCCTCCTCCTGAAAGACCAGCTCAAATGAATCCTGACAATCAAGACACTGAATTTCATTATCAGGGCCGAACCATCGACCTTGATATCCTTTTTTACGGAGATAAGCTTGTATTTACTGATGACCTTATGGTTCCGCACCCCAGGTTGCATGAGCGCAACTTCACCCTCATTCCGCTTAATGAAATTGCTCCCGGCATGGTTCATCCATTGCTGAAAAAGAGCATTTCATCACTTTTAAAGGAATGCCGGGATCAAACTAAGGTAATTGCTTTTTACCATTAACTTTTTCTTTTGACTTTCACATTGTGTATAATTATATAGTTATAGAGGGTAATATTGGTGCCGGGAAAACCTCCTTTGCCACAAGGTTTGCGGAGGAGTCGGATGCAAGGCTCATTCTGGAACAATTTGAAGAGAATTCGTTTCTGCCCAAATTTTATGAAGATCCCGCCAGATATGCATTCCCGTTAGAACTTTCGTTCCTGGCCGACAGGTATCAGCAATTAAAGACGCAATTTACAACAACCGATATGTTTAAACCCTTTACGGTTGCTGATTATTTTATCTTTAAATCATTGATTTTCGCCAGTAGAAATTTAGAACAACTGGAATTTGGATTATACAGCAAACTCTTTACGATAGTTAGCTCCGTTGTGCCAAAGCCAGACCTGATTGTTTATTTATATCTCAACCTTGATAATCTGAAAAAGAACATTCAGAAGCGAGGGCGTCCTTATGAGCAGAATATTCAGTTTGAATACTTAGACAAAATCCAGAATGGTTACCTTGATTTTCTTCGGCAGCAATCAGATCTTCGGGTTATTTTAATTGATACGAACGAAATTGATTTTGTGGAACGGGACAATGACTACCAATGGATGAAAGATGTGATTCTCCAAAACTATCCATTGGGAATGCACCGGATTCAAAAACCGGGATTATTTCCAGGTTTGTATTAAGTATTCACCTCTCTTCGGGGCATTAAAAAAGCCGTCCCGATTTACCAGGACGGCTTTTTGTAAAATCAGCAAACAAAATTATTTCACAATATTCAGGAATTCAGGGGTGTTTGCGAAATTGTAAAATTCGCGGTCGCCTCTTGCCTGAACTTTCAGATCAGCATTCTGGCAGGCTTTCATCAGGTTTTCATACAACGCCTTGGTGTTACTGCTACGGGCTCCGCAAATAGCTAACAGATAAAAGGTTTCTGGCGTTTGCGGTGCACACTTCAAGGTTGTTTCAGCTGCAGCAGTATTACCGGATACCAATTGAGCAAGGCCAAGGTTATAGTTGCATTTTGCATTTGACAACATGTTTAGCGCTTTAGGATAATCACCTTTTGGAATTAAAAGAACACCCTGGTTGTAATTGGTGTTTTCTCCCAATGAAGCTGCTTTCTTGAATTGGGCTTCAGCTTTTTTCAAATCTTTCTGTTTTGCTGCAACAACACCGATATTGTTTTCGATCATTCCGTTGTTTGGAGCAACAGCCTGTGCCTTGGAAAGAAGTTCACCTGCGCGGACAAGATTACCCTTTGTAATCTGGGCAACCGCATCGTTGTTTAAACATTTCCAGTTACCAGGGAATTGCTTGGCTGCATTCTCGAGGATTGTAATTTTCACATTGTTATCGGTCGTGAGGGTCGAAGCATACAGAAGTTCTTCTGCCTTCAGTTTTTCAGGATTCGAAACACCAAATTGGAGAAGTTCGGCATCGGTAAAACGCGGTTCATAAAGGGTCGCTGTGATTTCAGTACGACGCAGGGCTGGCAGCAGATCTTTTTCTATTTCAGGATAGATAAGGATCATATTGCGGATTTCCTGTTCTTTTTTATTGGCATCAACATTCGAGTTGATAACGTTAAGAACTTTTGCTTTGTCTTTCATGTTGCTTGCCTGAACAGCTTTGAGGAACCCATTCCAATCGGGACCATGGTGCTGCAAAACCATATTGACATCTTTGCCAGCTGCTTCAACGGCAGCTTTAACGGCCTTTTTATCTTTGTTGTCTTTATTAGCCTCTTTTGCCCATGACTGGAACTGATCGATCATCCATTTGTTACCTGTGGTTGAACGATTTTCAGATAAGCCGGCATTGAAGGTTTCTTCTCCTTCAGGTGAAGCATAACCATTCATGGCAATATCTTTTATTTTCCATCCCTGTTTTACAAAAGCATCCAGATCGGCCAGTTTAGCTTTTGAATCATCGGTTTTGTTGATTCCGAATTTCATATCCAGGTCAAACTTGTTCTTTTTAAAATAGATGGTGCCGGTTTTTGACTGGAATACCTCTTTCTGGTAACCATGATCGGCAGCGAGGGTTAACTCATCGTGCTGAATCCGGGTCGGGGTATAAATAACGCCAGGTGCAAGGTCGCGGCTGGGTACTTCAACAAATTTGGCTTTCACCTTGATCTCATCTTTTTTGAGAAGGACCTTCTCTTTTGCTTCATAGATGATAGGTGTCACAGAGAGCATGGAGGTGTTCATCTCCGGTTTGTAAGGAAATACACACGTATAGGTAAATGTACCACCCTCTTTGTATTTGATCATGGTTCCTGTGCCTGTCAGTTTTTCACCATAGAGATGAGTGCCGCAGGGCATATCATATTGTCCGCCCTGGTATGTGAGAACAGGCTGGAAATAAATAGCTGCCGTAGGGCAGAAGTACTTCTCAGGTACAGTGCCTTTAATAGTGAATGCAACAGAGTCGCCCTTTTCGGTAAGAACTGCCGGAGTGGTTTCGTATTTCACCAGATCGTAATTCTTAGCCATGTCCTTCAGGTTGCACCCGCCATACCATTTATAGGTAATACCAATGGTAGCAGAGCTGTACATATCATTGATAACTTCCTTAGCCCCTGCCTGTGTCATGTCGAGTGCGTCAGAAGCCTGCCACCGCCAAAGAAATTCAATAGGGATTGACCAATGTTTGCTGATGTTAAGGTCGAATCCAAGTCCGGCAGCTGCTTTAAATGCCGTATTACGTCCACCAAGACCGGATGTGTTGTTCATATTGAGGGCATTGCCTTTTTTACCTAAATAACCGATCTCTTTTGTAGTCAACAAGTCAGTTTTAGTCCCGGCTGATTGATCAAGACCAAATCCTAAAATTGCATATGATGTGAAAAAACGTTCTGGTTTATATCCCATAATCCAGTTGACCCAGTTGACAGTCAGCTGCAGGTCTGTTTCGATGATGCTTGATTTGAATTTTTGGGAGATGAATTGTGGCGTGCCATTTCCACCTTCATAATCCCAGGTGTACTTTTCTTTAACTTCACCAGCAACTGTGCCATAGGCAATACGAGCCCTTACGCCGATCACCCTGGTGAATTGCTTGGTCAAATTTAGACCAAAGTTATAACCTATACTGTTTGGATACAGGTTTATCCAATAATTCTTGGCAAGGTCACCATTAAATTGCTGAATGCCCCCAAAAATACCGATTGACCAATAATTGTGTGAAGAGGCTTTTTCACATTTTGAAGTTTTGGCCTTTTCAGTTTTTGCTGGCTCTTGTTTGGTGCCTTCCTTAGTCTGAGCCTGAGCAAACGTGATCATGGGCAAAACCAGCATTAAAATGATAATCATTGTTTTTGCCAGGGCTTGATAAATTTTTTTCATAAGTAAGAATTTTAAGTATAATTTTATTTTAGTGCTCTCATTTAGCAAATATAGTGTATAATAAAAAGCTTTCAAAAGAAATTATTATATCAAAATGAACAATTTTAGTAAAATATTTTTTAGAATGTTAATAATCAATTAATTATAGAAATTCTATAATATTATCACTGCAAAATTAAAAAATTCGGATTAAATTCAACAAAATATTTTTCATCATAAATCAAGCTGAATGTGTACGTTTAGGCTGTGTTACCTGATGTTCGTTGTAAACTGGAAAATCTCATTGGCAATGTTCTACGAAAAAATCTCATAAGAGTTTCAAAACAGGGGCAAAAAACGTTAATTATAGTTGATCCAATTCGGCCAAACAAGTATCTGCATATTGCAAATATATCTATATTCGCAGTCTTTAATTTATAACTTTCCTATATGAAGGCAAAATTCCTTTTCGTTAACCTGTTTTTTATTATTGCAGGAATTGTCAACTTTTCCTCTTGTACTGCTACTTCCGATCCTACTTTTGGAACACTGACCATCACGGTATATAATTCAATTACAGATGAGATTATTCAGGGGGAACAAGTATTTCTTGCATCGAGTTTATCAAACCTGAAACAGGGAATCTATCTTAAAAATGCCTGGACCAACGAAAAAGGTATGGTTTTTTTTGGTGAACTCGCACCAGGGTACTATTTCTTTGATGCCGAAAATTGGGAAGATTATGGAGCCAGCAACATTTATGCTGGTGTGGATTACAATGTTCATTTATATGTGAACTCAACCGCTCAAATTAATAAATAGCATTGTTTTCTATTCATGCTTTCTTTTCAAAATCGGTAATTTTCCAAAAGATATCCCAGATAACAATCCCGACAGCAACTGATACATTGATTGAGTGCTTTGTCCCAAATTGTGGAATTTCAATACTGCTGTTAACAAATGGCAAAACCTCATCATCAATTCCGTTGACCTCATTCCCGAAAATAAGGGCAAGTTTTTCACCAGAAACAGGATGATAATCATTTAGCTTGATGCTGCCCGATGTTTGTTCAACAGCCAGAACAGTATATCCCTTTGAATGAAGTTCTTTTACAGCCTCCATCGTGGTTGGAAAGTAAACCCAATCAACTGATTCGGTTGCGCCCAATGCAGTTTTGTGGATCTCCCTGTGGGGTGGGGTAGCAGTGATCCCGCACAAATAAACTCCTGAAAGCCGGAAAGCATCGGCCGTCCTGAATACACTACCGATATTGTTCTGGCTTCGGATGTTGTCCAATACCACCACCAGCGGCAGCTTGTCAGATAATTTAAAATCTTCGACCGATAACCGTCCTAATTCCGGCATGGTGAGTTTTCTCATAGTGATGCTGGGGTTTGTTTAATGACCAATGACCAATGACCAATGACAAAATTACAACTCAAAAGGCTGAGACTTTTTGTTTTTATCGATATTTATCAACAAATCTATGCCGGGTGACATCCCATGGCTACCTTTGAAGTTTATTTTTTTGCAGATATTCATGTTGTTGTTTTTACAGGATTATTATCTGCTTTTTTCAATGTGAACCGATATTAATGTCAAATCCAAAAGAATACGCCGAAACACCATTAATGAAGCAGTATAATGCGATTAAGGCTAAGTATCCTGATGCATTATTGCTTTTTCGTGTCGGCGACTTCTACGAAACCTTTGGAGAAGATGCGATTAGGACTTCCAAGATCCTTGGAATTGTTCTTACCAAAAGGGCCAACGGCGCTGCTGCTTACATGGAGCTGGCCGGTTTTCCGTATCATTCACTTGATTTGTACCTGCCTAAACTGGTTAAAGCTGGTCTAAGGGTCGCGATTTGCGACCAACTGGAGGATCCCAAACTTACAAAGACCATTGTCAGGCGAGGGGTTACTGAACTCGTCACCCCAGGTGTCTCCTATCATGATAAGATCCTTGAGCAAAAGGAAAATAACTTCCTTGCCGGAGTTCATTTGGAATCAAAAATATCCGGTATTTCTTTTCTTGATATTTCGACCGGAGAGTTCTACCTGGCGCAGGGAAACTTTGAATACATAGATAAACTGATACAGAGTTTCCGTCCAAGCGAAGTAATTATTCAAAAAAATAAAAGGCAGGAGTTCACTGAACTTTTTGGGAGCAAATTCTACATCTCAACTTTTGATGACTGGGTTTTTACCTCCGATTTTTCAAACGATCTTCTGTTAAAGCATTTTGGCACGGCATCGCTGAAGGGATTTGGTATCGAAAACCTGGAAATGGGCGTAATTGCTGCCGGAGCTGCCTTACATTACCTGGCCGAAACACAGCACGACAAGGTACAGCACATATGTAAACTTAGCCGAATTGAGGAGGACAACTACCTTTGGCTCGACCGTTTTACCATACGTAACCTTGAGTTGTTAAACTCTGTGAATGAGAATGCCAAAACCCTCCTTGATGTGCTCGATCAGACTGTTTCCCCGATGGGATCGCGTCAGTTGCGGAGGTGGATTATCCTGCCGCTGAAAAACATCCAACCCATCGGAGAACGCTTAGATGCAGTTGAATATTTCACCCTTCAAGGTGAAGCCACTGAACAGATCCGGCATCATTTCCAGCAAATAGGAGATCTGGAAAGGCTGATTTCAAAAGTAGCTGTTGCCCGGGTCAACCCACGGGAAATGATCTATCTTAAACGGGCGCTCGATGCTATTGAGCTGGTAAAAACCATGTGTGAATCATCTGATAATGAAGGATTAAGAAAGATTGGAGACCAGCTGCATATTTGCCAGCTAGTTCGGGAGCGAATCGACAGGGAGATAAATCCCGACCCCCCTGCACTGGCAATCAAAGGCAATGTTATCCGTGAAGGAATTGATCCCGAACTTGATGAACTAAGGAAAATTGCCTTCTCCGGGAAGGATTACCTGGTGAACATACAGCAGCGTGAAATGGAACGCACGGGAATTTCATCGCTGAAGATCGGTTTTACCAATGTGTTTGGCTATTATCTTGAGGTTACCAATTCGCACAAGGATAAGGTGCCTGAGGACTGGCACCGGAAGCAAACGCTTGTAAACGCCGAGCGTTACATCACAGAGGAGCTCAAGGTCTATGAAGAAAAGATTCTTCACGCAGAGGAAAAAATGCTTGAAATTGAATTGAAACTATACAACGACCTGATCCTTTTTATGGCTGATTACATTCAGCCCATTCAGCTCAATGCCTCCCTGATTGCACGGCTCGACGTGCTGGTTTCCTTTGCAGTCAGTGCAGTTAAATTTCACTATGTCCGGCCTGAGTTGAATAACTCGGTTGTTCTTGATATTAAATCCGGACGTCATCCGGTGATTGAGCGGCAAATGAAGCCAGGCGAAGAGTATATTGCCAATGATGTCTACCTGGATGATCGTTCTCAGCAGATCATAATTTTAACCGGGCCAAACATGTCGGGTAAATCGGCACTGCTGAGGCAAACAGCCTTGATTGTGCTGATGGCGCAGATGGGTAGCTTTGTGCCGGCCGAAAGCGCTGTACTCGGATTGACAGACAAGGTTTTCACAAGGGTTGGCGCTTCCGATAATATATCATCGGGAGAATCAACCTTCATGGTCGAAATGAACGAAACAGCCAGTATCCTGAATAATATTTCAAACAGGAGCCTGATCCTGCTTGATGAAATCGGCCGCGGAACCAGTACGTATGATGGTATCAGCATCGCCTGGGCTATCGCCGAATTCCTTCATCAGCATCCTTTATTTAAACCGAAGGTTCTTTTTGCCACGCATTACCATGAATTGAATGAAATGGCGGGGCTCATGCCACGCATTAAAAATTATCATGTTGCTGTAAAAGAGATACAGAACCGGGTCATCTTTTTAAGGAAACTAATGCCGGGTGGCAGCGAGCACAGTTTTGGGATCCATGTAGCAAAGATGGCAGGAATGCCTAATACGGTGCTCGAACGGGCGGGTGAAATGCTTCGCCAGCTGGAAGAAAGTCACAATGCAGAAGGACTGGGGAAACAGATCCGGGACACGGGACACGGGATACGGGATAAAGGAAATAAGGATGGACGCTATATTCCTGGCAGGCATTCCGGATCCCGCATCAAGGATCCTTCTGCCGGTATGCAGCTAAGCTTCATTCAACTTGATGATCCGCTTCTTCAACAGATCAAGGAAGACATCCTGAATATCGAAATTAATATACTGACACCGGTGGAAGCATTAATGAAGTTAAACGAGATTAAAAAATTGCTTGAAAAAAAGTAGGAGGAATTAAAAATTTATCTAAATTTGCAAACTCAAAATTACCATGCGAAAGTAGCTCAGCTGGTAGAGCACGACCTTGCCAAGGTCGGGGTCGCGGGTCCGAATCCCGTCTTTCGCTCAAAAAGAACCCTCTGAATGATGAGGGTTTTTTCATCTGGATTGGGCCGGTTGTTTTTTTTCTCTTTGAATGAACGAATCAGCTGGCTTGACTTAGTGCAGTTTGAAATGATGAACCGGATTATTTCCGGATTCTGCCCTGGTGGTGGAACTGGTAGACACGCAGGACTTAAAATCCTGTGACCATTGCGGTCGTGCGGGTTCAAGTCCCGCCCGGGGTACGAAATGAGCTTAAAACCCACGTCAAACGTGGGTTTTGCTTTTTAGGGTACCCAAAAAGGTTTTGGTTTTCAATGACTATCCAACCCATGCAGCATGAAGATCATATGCATAAGCGATTTTATGATCTCTGCCATATATTCATTAACGGCCCTTACACTTCCGGGGAGTGTGAAGATCAGCGATTTTCCCATAACCCCTGCCACTGAACGGCTTAACAGTGCTGCAGGTTTCTCAGCGCCATATTTCATCCTGATAGATTCCATAATACCGGGAATTTCCTTGTCAAGCATAGGAATCACAACATCCGGGGTAAAATCACGCGGACCAATCCCCGTTCCACCGGTGGTAATAATCAGGTCAACCAGCTCTTCCTTCGCTTTAATCAGTAGTTCCTCCAGTTTGTACTGATCATCGGGGATCAGTGAATAATGGATAAAATAATTGATATGTTGTGACACAAAGAAATCTGAGAGTAATTCCTGAATTCTTGCACCGGAACGATCCTCGTACTCGCCTGCCGAAGCCCGGTCGCTGAGTGTGATCACGAGGATCCGGTACATCTTTGGATGAAATTCCAGTTCCATGCCTGCTTTCAGGATGCCCGGACTGAGTACACGGCAAAAAATTCCCTCTTTCGGCATTACACAATTTCCCACCTCCTTGAAAATTGCGCAACTGTTGCCGTGGCATTCTTTCCCGATCTGCGTGACTTCAAGCTCGATTTCGCCGGAAGTAAACCGGTCAAGCGGATGGGCAGTCCAAAGATTCATGCCCGAGGTTGTGATGTTTTCGGCAAACTCACCAGGCATAACTTTCCGGTTTGCTTCAGCCTCAAATTTCCCTGTGCTTTCTGTTCCAAGAAGGCTGATCTGCCGGTTCCAGTTGCCCGAATGGGCATCACAATTAACTCCCAGATGGCTGAGTTCAATTTGCTCTGCCGGCTTTTTAATAGTGCCCTTTTCTGTAGAAATGTTTACGGAAATGATTTTTACTTGCTGCATGTTACATGGATCAAATAGTAAAGAAATTCGTCTGGTATTGACGGCTGATGAAGTAAAATTAAAAAATTATTGGTCAACACTGTTCAGTCGCACTGTTGATTGACTAAAACAGGTTCTATGGTTTTATTTATGGTTTTGATTTTTGATTTTTGATTTTTGAATTTACCCGGGTAGATCTGTTTTTGTTTTTTCCTGCAGGCTGATCTCCCCGATTACCATTGACTTGTCAACAGCCTTGCACATATCGTATATCGTTAGCAGGGCAACAGATACTGCCGTAAGGGCTTCCATCTCAATTCCGGTCTGCCCGAGGCATTTGGCGAGACTCTGAACTTTAACCCCGGTTTGATCCAGTGAGGCTTTAACTTCAAGTTTTGTGATCTGAAGCGGGTGACAAAGCGGAATCAAATCGCTGGTTCGCTTGCCACCCTGGATTCCGGCAATTTCGGCAATGGTGAGTACATCACCTTTCTTCATTTTGTTTTCCCGGATCAGCTCAAGGGTTTCTTCCCCAACTGTTATATGACCTGATGCGACCGCTGTGCGGTATTGGACAGGCTTTCCGCCAACGTCAACCATGTTGACCTTGCCCTTTTCATCCACATGCGTTAATGAGTGTTTTTTATGTTCAGACATAAGGAAAATTCAAAGATTAATGATCAAAACTCAAAACCATAAATTAAAATTCAAATCAGATCCATATAGCGTTCAATATTTTTACAAATTATCAAATATCTCTTTGTTTTTCGATGTTATGGGAACTCTTCTGCTCCTTGATTTCTGTGTACTATTTCACCTGTTCACACGTCGGCCGGTTCATTTGCAAACCTGCTGTCCGCTCAGCTTATCCGGCTGCTCAACTGTCCGCCTCTTCCCATGTTCATTTCTACCCCTGCCCGCCTTTCCTCTTGTCCGCTTGTCCTCCGACTCCCTGTCAACCCCCGATATTATGAAACTCCCCGGTGACATTCACACTTCCTTTGGCTGGTTTTAAACTGATAGCACGCTCAAGGGCTTCCCTGATGCCCAGTTCACGGGTGCTGAACCGGATATCGCTGAACAGGCAGGGTCTGATCATCCCGCTGGCGGTAAGCCTGAGCCTGTTGCAATTCAGGCAATCACCTCCATGGCCGTTTTCAACGATGGTGAAGCGCCCGCCGGCCAGGCTCATTTCATGAATAAAGCGGGCTTCAAGTCCGTGTTTAAGGCAAAACTCCCTTACGGCTTTTGCATCGGGTTCATCAGATGAATTACGGACCACACAGTTTATTTTTACAGGGGTCAGACCAACCTTTTTCGCCGCATCAATACCTTCAAGGACCTTCTGTATTTCGCCGCCACGTGTAATGGCCCGGTATTTTTCAGGATCAAGTGTGTCGAGGCTGATGTTGATCCTGTGAAGCCCTGCCTTGGCCAGTTGGGGGGCAAATGCCGAAAGGAGAACCCCGTTGGTAGTCAGGCCGAAATCCTTGATGCCGGCAATGCCAGCTATGTTTTCAACCAAAGAGACAATTCCTTTACGCACCAGGGGCTCGCCACCAGTAATTCGTACCTTGGAAATGCCCATTGAAACCGCCTCCCTGACCACCTCCACAATTTCTTCAAGACTAAGTATATCTTTATGTTCAAGCAGTTTCACCCCTTCAGCAGGCATACAATAGGTGCAGCGAAGGTTACACCGGTCGGTAACTGATACGCGCAGGTAATTGATGTTTCGGTTAAAGCGGTCGTACATGTACTTGTTCTCCTTTTTGGATCGTGGTTGTTCCAATCTCCATAACCAGGATTCCGTTCGCAACCGCATATGCATTGATGTGGGCAGATCCGTGATATTCTATGGGATAAGCCGCTCCATCGCGGATTACAACCGGGATCATCGATTTCCGTGTTGATTTCCGCCTTGAAAAATCAATTCCCATGCGAAGTGTTAGTACCAGGGGTGCCATTGAATAACCCATCATTAAACGCAGAAAGGGTTTCACCATCATTTCAAATAAAACGAAAGATGAAACAGGATTTCCGGGCAATCCAAACAGGAATGTATTGCCGCGGCGGCCAAAAACCGTTGGTTTGCCAGGCTGGATTGCGATACTTTTAAACAGGATCTCAATACCGGCTTCCTCCATGATTGCAGGAACAAAATCGTAATCCCCCATAGATACCCCACCGGTTAGAAGAACCACATCGTTGTTCTTCATTGCAAGCTCAATGGCACTGCGCAGCTGAGGGCCATCATCGGCAGCAATCCCGTGATATGCCGGTTTTGCAGGTATTGACCTCACCTGGGCTTCCAGTTGCCATGCATTTGAATTCCTGATTTGGGCCTTGCCAGGTTTGAGCCAGGGTTCAACAAGCTCATCGCCGGTTGAAATAATTCCCACACCGGGCAATTTTGAAACCAATGGGTTTACAGCGCCAATACCGGCCAGAACAGCAATATGAGCCGGGGTAATCTGAATACCTTTCTGCAGCACGAGGTCGCCCGCCATCATATCTTCTCCTTTGATACAAATATTCTTTGCTGCATTTCCCCTTGTAATACTTATAAGGTTTTCGCCGACCTGTTCCGTATCTTCAACCATAACCACGCAATCAGCTCCCATGGGAACCATAGCCCCGGTCATTATTTTTGAACATTGGCCTGGCATTAGGTTTTTTTGCGGAATGATTCCGGCGGGAATGGTTTCAACGACCTCTAAGGTCACAGGTTTTTGTGCGCCAATCATCGTGTCGGGTAAATCTGCAATCTTGCATGCATAACCATCAACAGCCGATTTATCAAATGGAGGCATATCCATATCTGAAAAAAGATCTTCGGCAAGAATCCGTCCCAAAGATTCAGACAGGCCGACTCTTTCTTTCCCAAGCTGTATTGCATTGGAAAGTACTGTATTCAGAGCATCTTCAAATAAGACCATCCGGTTTATTGATTTAGTTCCTGGATAAACCTGTCAAATCCTTGCTGGATGCGGCTGTCAACAGTATCATGGAATGTATCAAACGCCTTGACCAGGCGTTTTCCTTCTTCTGTCAGTGTTGTATGACCGCCATCAATGCCACCACGTTGTTTTTCCAGGAGCGGGAATCCAAAGAATTTTTCGATTTTTTTCAAATTCCCCCATGTTCGACGGTAGGTATAGCCCAATTCATCACAAGCTGCCTTCATTGAACCTTTTTCATCGATCAGTTTGAGCATCTGCCATTTGCCATCACCCATGATCCCGGTTTCCTTGTCGTCCGACAACCATATTTTATAATGGAGACGGATATCTTTTAACCTTTCGCCGAATTTTGTTTCCATCAAAAAGATATTTTTTCAAAATTAGGAATTTTGGCGATCGGAAGAATAACCCGGTCCAATTGTTTTCACATAAGGTTACGGTAATTACTTTTATATAGATGTAATTTACTAAACTTGTATTCAACTCATTTTTCTGATTATTCATAAAAACAGGAAACAAGAACCTGAGGAGAAATAATTTATTTAGAATAATTCCAAATAATATCGTATTTTTGCAGATGTCAGGTCCATATCGATATGCAAAAATAAACATATCGAAAAAACATCTACTTTTGCAACAGGTTTTTCAGATATAAAAACCGACATGAACCATCACAGGGTAAACTGTGCATGTTGAGCAGAATCACCGATGGTTGACTACAGGAATCAGGAAACATAATTTTTAAAATATAAAGTGAACGATGAATAATGCAATTTTTAATCTTGAGCGTCCACAGAATGAACATACCCTGAGTTATGCTCCCGGATGCAAGGAACGTAAGTCTTTAAATGCCGAACTTGACAGGTTGAGTTCTGAAGTTCAGGATATTCCGCTGATCATTGGTGGCAGGGAAATCCGCACTGGCCGGACCGGGAAGGTGGTAATGCCGCATGAGCACCAGCATGTTCTGGCCAATTATCATATGGCTGGCGAAGCAGAAGTTAAAATGGCCATCGACGCTGCGCTGAAGGCGCATAAGGAATGGGAGTCCTTCCCATGGGTCGACCGTGTGTCCATCACCCTGAAAGCAGCAGAACTGATCGCCAAAAAGTACCGTTACCTTGTCAACGGCGCAACCATGCTTGGACAGGGAAAAAATGTTTACCAGGCTGAAATCGATGCGGCTTGTGAGACCATCGACTTTCTTAATTTCAACGCCTATTTCATTACAGAGATCTATAAAGAGCAGCCCCATTCGCAGCCAGGAATAATCAACCGGATCGAATACCGGCCGCTCGAAGGATTCGTTTTCACCGTGAGTCCATTCAACTTTACTGCTATTGCTTCAAACCTTAATATGGCCCCGGCACTGATGGGAAATACTGTCGTCTGGAAACCGGCCACCACATCACTGTTATCGAATTATTTCCTGATGAAGATATTCCAGGAGGCCGGACTCCCCGATGGAGTCATCAACTTTATACCAGGACCAGGCAGCCTGATCGGTAAAACAGCACTCAATCACCGGGATATGACAGGGATTCATTTCACCGGATCCAACAACACTTTTAATAGTCTCTGGCAGATGGCTGCCCAAAATATGGCTGGTTACCGTTCCTATCCCCGCATCGTTGGTGAAACGGGTGGTAAGGACTTTATCTTTGTTCATCCGTCGTCGGATCCGCAGGAGGTGTCAGTCGCAATCGTACGGGGTGCCTTCGAATACCAGGGCCAGAAATGTTCGGCTGCTTCACGCGCCTATGTGCCCGAGTCGATGTGGCCGGACGTAAAATCCCGTATTGGAGAAATGATTGATAAGATCACAGTTGGAGATGTCCGCGAATTCAGCCATTTTATGAATGCAGTCATTGACGAGGCTTCCTTCGACAATATCATGGGTTATATTGATTTTGCCAGGAAATCAAAAGATGCCGAGGTGATCTTTGGAGGAACCGGCGATAAAACCATTGGATATTTCGTACAGCCAACTGTAATCCTGACAACCAATCCCCACTTTAAAACCATGGAAGAGGAGATTTTTGGCCCGGTGATGACGATATACGTATATAAGGATAAGGATTTTGAAGAGACCCTTCAGATCTGTGATCAAACCTCACCCTACGGACTTACAGGATCAGTGTTTTCAAAAGACCGGGAAGCCATTAACAAGGCCTGCCGGATTTTGCGGTATGCCGCAGGAAATTTCTACTTCAATGATAAACCTTCTGGTGCCGTGGTCGGTCAACAGCCATTCGGCGGCGCCCGCGGGTCGGGGACAAACGATAAATCAGGAAGTCATTTGAATCTTCTCCGGTGGACAAATCCACGTACCATAAAAGAGACACTAATCCCACCCACAGAGTTTACCTATCCGTATATGAAAGTGGATAAATGTCATTGAGAATTACGAATTACGATTGACGAATTACGCATGATGCGTTATATCAAGCTGTGTAGTTTTGTCACGCATCACGCATCACGCGTCACGCGTCACGTTCTTACAGATTCACCTTCACCCCGATCACGAGTCCAACATTCCCAAACGGGTAGTTTTGTTTTACATTTTCGTCTGGTTCACTATCCGGGATGGTCTTGTTACCGTCAACCTCTTTAAGATAGTCCCACCGCTTTTCCTTTTCCGTCATGGAACTGAGTTTATCGACGCCATTTTCAGTATACTCGGTAAACTTGCCATGCGAAGGTGAATAACTGATGCCATCCACCTGAATTTCAGCAAAAAGAGAGATCAGGTCACTCAGCACAAAATCAGCTCCAACAGCGGACTGAACACCGAAGGCAATTCCGCCATAGAGTTTGCTCTTGGAGTCAATAGTAATTGAAGTTGTTGCCTTTTGAGGATAGCTGTTTACATTGTGGTCTGACATGACCAAACTATTTAACACACCCAGTTTAAGTCCAAGGCGGGCATATGGTAAGATTTTATCGAGTGGAAGAGAAATAACAAAAGCCGGGACAATGCTCAACATCTGGCCACTATACTTTGTTTCATAGGTGTAGTAATCGCTGGTACTTTTTGTCTTCATCTTAAACCCATAAAAATAATCGATCCCGAGTTCAAAGCCGAAATGTTTATTCAATTTGTACCCGACAGCAAGAACGAAAGGTAGCCCGGTCCCGATTCCCTGCTTTTTTGCCGTGATAATATCGTTGCTCCCTGAATGGTTATAATCTCCGGTATAATACGCCGCCGTACTGACCGCGACACCAAGACCTCCACGAATGTAAATCTTTTGCCCATAAGCGTTCATGCCAAGAAGCAAAACGCCGATTAAAAGGATTCTGATTGTTTTCATGATTTTTTGTTTTTAAATGGTTTATACCAAAATTAAATTAAAATTAACAAAAAATTACATTACAAATTTGTTCTTTAATTCATCTCTTTTTTTCCTGTAGCTTACAATCGGAAAATCACCGGAAATAAGGTTCTCCTCCATCTTTAGCCTTGTTTCCTGGGGTTGATGGGTTTCAACAACGCGACGGTCCTGGTGCAAAATAATCCTGTTATAAAGGCTGGTTAGCCAAAGAAAAAGGTTTCTGATCAATGGATTGGTTACCATTTTCTGATAAGTGCGCAGGTACAGTATGGTATTGGTTTCGTCAACTGGAACAAAGGCAATCACCACCCGCAGCTTTTCCATGATATGATTTTGCCAAAGGTTTGGGAATAGAAAGGTCAGGAAAGTTTCTTTGTTCAATGGCTCCGGCATTTGGCCTGGGCGCAGTGGTGTTTGACCATTGTCTTGTTCGTTCCATGGCCAATAACTCAAACCGTTCTCGAAAATCTTAGTATAGGGCCCGTTCACGACCGGCCCTATACCGCGACCAATTGTCGTTCGGTGGATAAACGGGACATGAACGACATCCAGCTGATTTTCAATGACCCTTGAATAATGTGCTTTCCAATGGTCTTTCATGTTGGAGGAGAATAAAGAATCATCCAGATCGTCGAACCAGGGCAAAGGGGGATCCTGTTTGGACTGAGTTTGATCATCTGTGCCGGAATTATTGTCAGTAATTCCTTTTTCATTTTTCAAAACTAATTTTCCTGGATCGGGTGTATTCCAGAGATAAAGAAATCCATTGGCTTCTTTCACGGGATATCTGCCGGCCCTGATGTGTTCTGGTATTGCATTGGCCCTCCCGTTGGCAGGGATGAGTTTGCATTCGCCGTCCTGGTTATATTCAAATCCATGGAAAGGGCATTGCAGGTGATCATCCTTGACTTTCCCCAGGCTGAGTTTAATTCCACGATGCGGGCATTTGTCCCGGGTCACACCTGGTTTTCCCTTGCTGTCGCGCCATACAACCAGGTTCATACCCAGGCGTTTTACTCCCAAAACCTGGTTTTTTTTAACTTCCTGTGAGCTGAGGATAACGTACCATTGGTTGTATATCATTGTTTCGGAAAAAGTCAACCGTTAACTTATCGAAATATATCTTGTGAACTGGATTTTCAGGCTCAGTCTGATTCCCTTGAGAAGGAGGCCGGTATGAGTTTCCATTTTTAGCTGATTTCTTAAGCCTCGTTAATCATAACAGAAGTGAAGAAAACATGAATTATTACTGCTAAGTTAAGCAGAAAAAGGAAATTATGGATAATAAATTAAAAAAATGATTTTCGCCGGGAAGACCACAAAAAAACGCCGGAGGATTTCTCATGGCGTTTTCTTTGAAATCAAAAATGTAAGTGCAGATCTGAAATTCAGCAAATAGTCTGGGCTACAAGTGAGTTATTTATTGTAACGGTGTAACAACTTCAAGCAATTCGGGCAAGTCCATTCCCAGTTTTTTCAGATGTTCAATCTTTGGCACCCCGTTCTTCGTCCAGCCCCGGCGTTCGTAAACAGCATCAAGCAGCAGCTCATAACGGTTTTCACGGTATGCCCGCAACACCTTCATCTTCTCTTCAGTGGTTTTTCCGGCAGGATCAAAATTAACCTGTTCGAGAAGCTGTTTGTCATACCGTTCGGCGCGTGATTCATATTCTTCACTGGTTACCGGACCACACGCACGGTAAGGCTGTGCATCATGAATTCGCAAACCCTTGCCCCGGCGGATATTGAAAATGCGTTGAAAATTGTAAACCCGTTCCGACATGCGGATGATATCATGTTTGTCAATGTTTGATCCTGTAACTGCATTGAAAATGGTCACATAGTTATCGACATGCTGGGGAACTTTGGCAGGTTCTGCGGTTTGTGCATTGTCTTCGGGCTCAACATCATTCCATGGCAGTTTGCAAAATCCGGCGAGCCCAAACCAGGTGCGGAACATCGGGAAATAATGAAGCGCTTCGGCCTTTTTTTCGAATGTTGGTATCTGGTTGTTCACCATATCCATAAATATTAACCAGGCTTCGTCGTGCTGGGGGCCTTTATTCGTCATGGCGTATCCGCCTTGCTGCGCCAGTGATTCCTTTGAAACGTATTGCGAATATTCAAGTCCCTTGTTTTCCATGCCGATATCCTGCATGAATCCGGCTTCGCCCCAGCCGTTTTTAGCAAACAATTCTTTCATTTTGCGAACGCCCTGCCCGGCAATGAGGCCAAAACCCTCACCACGTGAAACCTGGTGGAGCAACTCCATTGCAGTGTCGGCATTACCGAAATTAAGCTTCAGGCCTCCGGTACGTTCTATGTTCAGGATCCCATTTTCGTAACATTCCATTACAAACCCGAGAATACTGCCCCAACTTATCGTGCAGATTCCATAGGTGTCGCAATAGAAATTGGCTTCGATGGTAAAGTCGGGATTAAATATTCCGGCAATCGAACCCAGCGATGATGTCGTTTCATACTCAGGTCCGTCAACAATAACCTTATCGCCTTTGTAAGGCCCTGAGCGGAGCTCATAATTGTCGACACCTTTTGCACAGGCCATGTTGCAACCTACCCAGCAACCATCGGGAACATTTTGGGTGAAAAAGGATTTCCATACATCCCCGCTGATTTTAACTGCATCGGGGTGGCTTCCATACTTGAAATTGTTGACAGGGAGGAGATCATAGTCATTCATGACAAGTGTGAGGTGGGCTGTTCCTTTTGATCGCATTTCACATTGTTTGTCATCGAGTTCGCGCATCTCTTTGTTGAAGGTCCTGCCACGCTCCTGGATGGCTTCCATGTTCACAACATTGTTACGGTTTCCGCCGATAGTTTTTACATGAGCTACGAGCGCTTTGATTTTTTTATCGCGCAAAACAGTACCGATACCGCCACGTCCGGCTTGTTTCAGGCGGACCTTCTTGCGCTTGATATCGTAGAAACTGAAGTTCAGCATGCCGATGAGGGAGTGTTCAGCCGCTGTGCCGGCCGAAACCACCGAAACATTGTATTTATCTTTTTCATTGCCGGGAACAGCCATCATATCGTGCAATTCTTCTGCAAGTACATGGCTGTCAGATGGAAGGTCGCCGGCTTCATATATTTCAATCATTTCACGTTCCTCCTCAAAGACAATGAGAATCTCCTGATCCGATTTGCCCTGCAGTTCCAATGCATCGAATCCGCAAAACTTCAGGAATGGACCAAAAAAACCCCCTACGTTCGAGTCGACGACAATATCAGTCTGAGGACTAATCGCGCAACAGATGGCCTTTCCTGAACCTGAATATTGCGTAATCCCGCAACATGGACCTCCTGAAATGACGATTTCATTTTCAGGATCATTCCATTTTGTTTCGGGTTTTGTTGCATCCCAAAGTAATTTGAGATCAAATCCTTTACCCCCGATGAATTTCTCCTTCATCTGGGTAGTAACAGGTTTTTCCCTGATCGTGCGATCCCCAACATTGATATAAACCGTGCGGTTGTTGTATCCTTTGTCAATAGGGGCCCAGCTATATTTATACTGTCCCAGCAACCTGTGCGTTTTTCTGAAATCTTCGAATGTCATAACGTTGGGTATTTGTGAATGTATTAACTAAGCAAAAATAAGAAAAAAATGTATGTAATCATCCGAAAATCAAAAAGTTCGATAAGTTTTTTCATGCATATCGAAAAATAATTAAAAATTCAAAATTAAAAATTACGTGAAGAATAAAAAGAGATCTTCAATGTTTGATTTTATCCGACATTCGATATTCGATATTCAATATTCAATATTCATTTTACGACCTTCCCAGATCTTCCTCTTCAGGAAAAGACACCTCGTGCCAGGAGTAGAGCCCCTGCATCAGGCGGTCGCGCTTGTCCTGCGGGCTTAATCGATCGTAGGCCTCACGTGCTTCACGTGCTTTACGACGTTTTTCTTCCTCGATGTAATGAATATTTTCAGTATATTTTTCTTCAACGCATTTTTGAAGAAAATCACGGGCAACCGTGGGGAACAATTCGAGTAACAATTCGTCCTTTTCATTGTCGGCCAGTTTCATGTCGCCATACTCCTCGAAGGTTGTATTCTCCTGCTTTTTATAGTTTTTAGTATCGTAGGGAGTCTCTTCCCTTACGCCGGTTAGTTGTTCCCTGAAATCGGGATCGACAGGAATGGGAGTTCTGCCGTAAATCCCCTTCACCAGGTTTACAAACTGGATCGATTTCGTTGTGAAATAGGGGAGATCCTTGTTCTCATCGATCACGCAATTGACAGCCTGCACACCAACGATCTGGCTGGTTGGTGTTACAAGGGGGGGGCAACCTGATTTGATGCGCACCAGCGGGACCAGTTCGAGTACACGCGGGAGTAAATGATCAAGTTTCATTTGCTTTAATTGCGCATACATATTTGTGTACATTCCACCCGGGATCTCGGCTTTTTTCACAGCCTCATCCGGTTCAGGAAAATTGAAATGTTTTTCGATTGCAAGACAGGCATGCAGCAACTCCTCTTCCCGGTCATGTTTGGCCATGTATATTGCTTTGACAAACAGTTTGTTAATCTCTTTGGGCAGTTTGTCCTTTGTAAAATCAAATTCGGCAGGTAGAATTTTGCATGTATCGAATTCAGCTAATTCTTCCCTGATGGACTTCAACTCTTTATTAATGGCAGTAACTGCATCGGGATTGACGCCTGTGTCGATACCCAGTTTTTCACAGAAAATGTGAATCAGTTCATAGGCAGGGGCGGCAGGACCACCTGCAAAATTCCAGATATTGGTATCGACAATGTCAACGCCGTTCACGATGGCAGATAATACAGATGCGAGGCCATATCCGGGTGTACAGTGCGTGTGAAAATCAATAGGGACACGTACTTCCGACTTTAGCCGCCTGATTAATTTTCCGGTCTGTGATGGAGAAATGAGTCCGGCCATATCCTTGATTGAAATCATGTCGGCCCCCAGCGCTTCAAGTTGCCGGGCCTTTTCAACGAAATAATCAATGGTGAAGATATCGTGTGGCAATGCTTTGAAATGAATCCAGGAACGGAATTTTTGCCGGGTCGAAAATTTTGGGTCAACCGTGAAACTGATCGCGCAATCAGCCAGACCGCCGTTTTGTTTTACATACCTGATCGTGGATTTCATGTTTTCCACATCGTTCAGTGCATCGAATATTCGCATAATACCGATGCCGGATTGCACAGCCAGGCGGTTAAAACCTTCAATAACTTCTTCGGGATAAGGATTATATCCGAATAGATTTCTACCCCGCGACAAGGCTGTCAGTTTTGTTACATCGCCTACTGATTCCTTGATTTTTTCCAAACGAACCCATGGATTCTCGGATAAATATCGCATAATAGAGTCTGGAACTGCACCTCCCCACACCTCCATCGCGTAAAAATGGGCATCTTTAAAATAGGGTAAAACACGGTCAACCTGTTCCTGGGTCATCCTCGTAGCAAAGAGGGATTGCTGGCCATCACGCAGGGTAAGATCCCTGATCTTCAGTATGCTTTTCGACATGTTCTTCGATTGTTTGTTAATTAATTAACAATACGACAAAAGTAGTAAATTCGCCAATCCGAATTTTGCTATTTTTGTAGTTCAGTTAAAAATATTTTCTGACCAATGAATACTTTCGAAATAGCCTTTCGGCTTAAAAACAAGATCGTGGGTATCGCCGGATGTGGTGGACTGGGATCCAATTGCGCTGTTGCCCTGGCCAGGGTTGGTGTTGGCACCCTCATCATCGCCGATTTTGATATTATCAGTGAAGCCAACCTGAACCGCCAGTATTATTTTTTCGATCAGATTGGATTTAAAAAGGTATTCATGCTGAAGGAGAATATTGGCAGAATAAATCCCAAAATAAAAGTTATAACGCTTGATGTCAGATTATTACCGGTTAATATACCCTCGGTATTTGCCGGATGTGATGTAATCGTGGAGGCATTTGATTTGGCCGATCAGAAAGAAATGTTGCTCGAATCATTGCAAATCAACCTGCCTGAAATTCCAGTCGTCGCAGGCCTTGGAATGGCCGGATGGGGCATGAATAACATCATTCATCACCGTAAAATGGATAATATTCACATATGCGGAGATGAGATTTCTGAAATCTGTCCCGACTTGCCACCCCTGGCTCCAAGGGTTGGAATTGTTGCGAATATGCAAGCCAATACTGTTCTTGAGCTGTTGTTAAATAAAGAACAAAAATGAAATTGAACTTGTAAGTAATCACTAACTACGAATATATCGTAAGCAAATTACAAAATAATGCAAATAATACTCAATAACAATCAGGAAGAAATTCCCGGCGATCTGATAACAGTAGCCGAATTGCTAAAATTTAAAAATTTTACCTTTAAAATGCTGATAACTAAAATTAATGGAGTACTGGTTCAGAAGAGTGACTACGAAAGTGCAGCCATCAGGGATGGCGATGTAGTGAATGTTTTACATCTCATCTCAGGTGGATAACAGGCTGCCCATGTCGTTTTTTTTCGGAAAAGTATAAGGTATTTCAGACTACTTCAGCTACTACAAAATTACTGCCTCCCACGAATACCAGATCATCTTTGCCGGCACTTCTTCTTGCTGCTTCAAAGGCGGTTTTCACCGTTGGGAAAACCGATCCGTTCAGTCCGGCATTGGCTGCTTGCTCCTGCAGTAAGGCGGCATCAAGCCCCCTGGGTATATCCGGTTTGCAGTAATAATAGGTGGCATCTTTTGGCAACAAATGCAGGATCGGAGGCAGGTGCTTGTCATTCACTACACCAATAACAAAATGGAGATGGTTATGTGGTGTCGAGGCAATCTGGCTGAGAACTTCTTTCAAACCGCCTTCGTTATGACCGGTATCGCAAATAGTAAGAGGTTCAAAATCAATAATTTGCCAACGGCCAGTCAGCTGGGTGTTTTTAATGACATTTTTAATTCCCTTTCGGATTACATTTGATGTGATTTCATAACCCAGCCGGTTAAGGTTGTCAACAACACATGAAATGGTCAGGATATTTTTCAGCTGATAAATCCCTGCAAGCGGGCATTTTAGCTTTTTCAGATAAAGTTTGTTTCCCCTGTAAATATCGATAACCCTCAGACTTGAATTTTCTTCGGTTAGGAAATGGCTGCCTATATGGAAAAGTTTATCAGCAAATTGGATTTCTGATGCAGAGGTCAGGGCCTTTCCGCGAAAAACCTCCGCTGTGCCGGGCTGTGTCTCGCCGATGATTACCGGGATGCCGGGTTTAATGATGCCGGCCTTTTCATTTGCTATCTTTTCCAGGGTATCTCCTAAAAACTGCATATGATCAAAGCTCACATTGGTAATAACAGACAGTATCGGGGATATGATGTTGGTTGAATCAAGTCGTCCGCCCAATCCCACCTCCACAATTGCAATTTCGACCATCTGATCCCTGAAGTAGTCGAATGCCATGCCCACGGTAAGTTCAAAAAAAGAGGGCTGGATGGATTCAAATTGTTCACGGTGTTTCCTGACAAATGAAGTGACCCTGTATTTAGGAATCATCCTGCCGTTGACCCGGATGCGTTCACGAAAATCCTTTAAATGAGGCGACGTATATAACCCTGTCCTGAAACCTGCTGTTTGGAGGATGGATGCAAGCATATGTGAAACAGACCCTTTGCCATTGGTCCCGGTAATGTGAATGGATAAAAATGAATCCTGCGGATTGTCCAGCATGTCGCAAAGAGCGATGGTATTATCCAGGTTGGCTTTATAAGCTGATGCACCTACCCGGTGATACATGGGCAGTTGTGCAAACAGGTATTCTATTGTTTGTTGATAGGTCATTTAGAAAACAGGACCTGCCGGATAACTTTTTGTTCAACAAATTCTGCCAGTGTTTTTGCTTCAACCTCAACAATCTTTGTTCTGAGGATGTCGAATAAATCTAATGTGGTGACTGTCATATCGTTCTTTTTTGCCATATTGATATGCTTTATCGGATTTTCAAAGCAAAGGTAGTATAAAAACAGGGTAACGTTATCAACAATTTAATAAATTGCTCCTCCAACTGAATCCCTTACAGCGCCGGTAACGCTTCTCAGACAATTTACTTCATTTCGCCACCTTAATACACCAAGAAATGCAAAGATCATCGCCTCTTTAAAATTAATGGTATTGTCATCAGGAAGCCCAATTTCAGCCCTGATATGTTGGGCTATCCGTTCAATCAGGAATTTATTAAACGCTCCTCCTCCGGTTATAAGAATTTTCTCTCCTGGCATTGAACCGGCAACCCTGGCAATCTGGATAGAAATATGTTCGCAGAAGGTGGCCAAAAGGTCACAGAGCAGCGAATCTGAAACCGGATAAGACAAATCTGCATCGATCAGGGGCCGGATTTCGGCAAGTACCCATTCTTTACCCAGCGATTTTGGAGCTTGCCTGGAATAGTAGGGGAGTCCATTGAGTTTCTCAAGCAAGCCGGGCTGTATAGTTCCCTTCCTGGCCATCTCTCCCCTGTCGTCGTAATTAGCTCCCGACTTTTCAGCTAAATAGTTTAGTACAATATTGGCAGGACAAATATCAAAAGCAATCCTGTTCCCATCTTTCTCAAATGATATGTTGGCGAATCCGCCCAGGTTCAAACAGTATTCATAATCAGAAAACAATAACCGGTCACCTATCGGGACCAGGGGGGCGCCCTGGCCGCCAAGCGCAACATCTGTTGAGCGGAAATCGCTGACAACAGGTAATCCTGTTTCGGCAGCAATGGCCGAACCTTTCCCGATTTGCGTTGAGAAGCGATTTTGTGGCTGATGAAAA
>CAISJJ010000410.1 GCA_903885595.1 uncultured Bacteroidales bacterium | reverse complement strand
TAGCCCGGAACATGATAAAAGCTATCGTTGTTTGTGACGATTTTGGAGAAAGCCAGCGGATGGAAAACGCCTTGTTCAGTTGCCTGCCACATAAGGTCGATTTCTATAACTATCCCGATTTTTATGAAATGGTCACTGGTAAAATTCCAATAGAGGCCATTGGTCAGAACTGGTTTCTGGAGAACCTTCAGGAGGGTCAGAAAATATATTATCACAGGATAAAGCGGTTTTTTGATGTACTTTTTTCCATAATTATTTTGGTTATCACATTCCCCCTTTGTATCATCATCGCACTTGCAATCAAAGCCTCAAGTAAAGGCCCGGTATTCTTCCTGCAGGTACGCATGGGGAAAAATGAAAGGGAATATGTGATGATCAAATTTCGCACTATGAGAACCAGTAATAATGATGGTTCACCCACTGAAAAAAAAGATCGAAGGATTACCAACGTAGGGCTCTTTTTGCGTAAAACCCGTCTTGATGAAATCCCCCAGATTTTGAATATATTAAAAGGAGAGATGAGTTTCATTGGACCCCGTCCTGAACGTCCTGAGATCATAATTGAATTGGAGCGCCATATTCCATTTTATAAAACCAGGCTGTTGATAAAGCCCGGGCTGACAGGATGGGACCAGATCTCAGGCAGCTACCATTCCCCATCGGTTGACGATACAGTGCAAAAACTTCAGCATGACCTTTACTATCTGAAACACCGTTCGGTGTCATTTGATTTATCCATCGCCCTAAAAACAATGGCTACGATGTTGCTGCATGAGGGAAGATAAATAACCAGCCAAACTTGTTTACCCGTTAATGCCATTCACTTTTATTTTTATTACAGGATTCAAATTCCGGTTAATTTGCTTCTCAATAAAATCAATTAAATCGACATGCAGCTTTAAAGAGAGCATCCAGAGACGACTACTCTTCGTGAAAAGCTGACTATGATTAAACTGACGGCTGATTTTAAAGGATATGGAGGCATGCATAACATTGAGATTGAAAACAACAGCGAAAAAAAAATAACAAATAACTTCACAAAAGTTTTTAAGGATGACTTTACCTCATCTCCTCTTGTTAATAATTAAAAACAAAACATTGTTGAAGATTAATTTAAACGGATAAAACGGAAAAAACATGAAAGTTGTGATTCTGGCGGGTGGACTGGGTACCAGGTTAAGTGAAGAAACCGATCTTAAACCAAAACCCATGGTTGAGATCGGGGGGAAACCAATCCTTTGGCATATCATGAAGACCTATTCTTACTTTGGATTCAACGATTTCATCATTTGCTGCGGATACAAGGGATACCTGATCAAGGAATATTTTGCCAATTACTTTTTACACCAGTCGGATGTAACCATCGACCTGGCCGAAAACAAGGTCGAAATACACCGGTCATCGGCCGAACCCTGGAGGGTCACCCTGGTCGACACGGGGCTGAACACCATGACCGGCGGGCGGATCAAACGGATACAGAAATATGTGAACGAACCCTTTTTCCTGACCTACGGCGATGGCCTGGGGAATGTGAACATCCCCGCGCTGCTTGAGTTCCACCGGAGCCAGAAAAAGCTGGCGACCGTGACGGTGGTCCAGCCAAGCGGCCGTTTCGGGTCGATCACCTTTGATGAGAAGGACGAGGTGAAGGTATTCGCGTTCCAGGAGAAGCCGAAAGGCGACGGGGCCTGGATCAACGGCGGTTTCTTTGTATGCGAACCGGGGATTTTCGATTACATTGAGGGAGATTCGACCATCTGGGAGCGGAGTCCGCTCGAGCACCTGGCTGCGGCCGGCGAACTGGTTGCCTACAAGCATGCCGGTTTCTGGAAGCCGATGGATACGCTGCGGGAGAAGACCGAACTGGAGGAAATGTGGAATGGCAGTAAAGCAATCTGGAAAATATGGGAATAGATCTGACCAAGTTCTTCAATGGAGTGTACCAGGGGAAGAAGGTCCTGGTGACAGGCGACACCGGCTTTAAGGGTTCCTGGCTCGCCCTGTGGCTCACCGAAATGGGGGCGCAGGTTTACGGGTATGCCCTTCCGCCGAAGACGGAGCAGGATAACTTTTTGCGATGCGGACTGGATAAGCGCATCGTGCACCAGGATGGAGACATCCGCGACCGGGACGCCCTGGAAGCCTTTTTTGCAAGGGTGCATCCCGACATGGCCTTTCATCTTGCCGCCCAGCCCATCGTGCTGGAATCCTATGACAACCCGCATTATACGTTTGAGACCAACATGATGGGCACGGTCAATTTTTTCGAAGCCGTCAGGAGAACCCCCTCCGTAAGGGCAGTGGTCAACGTAACCAGCGATAAATGCTACCAGAACAACGAATGGGTGTGGGGTTACCGTGAGCATGACCCGATGGGAGGGCACGATCCGTACAGCGCCTCCAAGGGTTGTTCGGAACTGATCACCCGGTCGTACATGCAGTCATTTTTCTCCGCTGCGGATGGCTGTGCCGTGGCTTCTGCAAGGGCCGGCAATGTGATTGGCGGCGGCGACTGGGCCCCTTACCGGATAGTGCCTGATTTTTTCAGGGCAATGAAAGAAAACAAGAAGCTGATTATCCGGAATCCTGATGCTGTCAGGCCATGGCAGCATGTGTTGGAACCACTGGGGGGATACCTGTTGTTGGCTTCAAAACTTTGGACAGATGGTGCGGCCTATTCAGGTGGCTGGAATTTTGGCCCGGTTGAAACAAATAACGCAACAGTGCGGGAACTTATCGAAGCAATTCTAGAGATTACCGGATCAGGCGGTTTTGAAGTGCCTCCTTCAGAAATGGCCCCTCATGAAGCAAGGTTGTTGAAACTTGATATTTCAAAGGCAAATACCCAGTTAAAATGGAAGCCTGTGCTAAATTTCAAGGAAACAGTGGAATATACAGTAAATGGCTATCTTGATGAGCAAAATTCATCAGATACTCATTACGAAAATCGAGTAAATCAAATTCAATCATATTTGGAGAGTGCTGTTAAACTTAATCTTTAGGGGACCAGGATTATGGAAAAGATCGATAAATATGTTCACGGCATGGATTGGGGGAAAAATGAAATTTCCTTTAATGATTTTAAAAATTACAGAAAGTATCAGTATGACTTGATCAAAGATTATATTGGAAACAATATCATTGAAGTTGGAACGGGTGATCGTAGTTTTACAAAAGAGATATTCGATCATAATCACAATATTGAGCGTATTTATTCAATTGAGCCTTCAGAGACGCTATTCAAATTGAACAATGACAAATATAATTTCCCTGGATTAGTACAATTTGATTGCATTGACCTGTTTGACTTAACAGAAAAAACAGGAATTTTCGATACCGCAATTTTTATTCATGTATTAGAGTGAAATAGTCCCATAAAACTGGACAGAAACTTAAGGTTAGAAAATGAGTATAAACCTTAAACCCAAAGTCCAATGAAAAAGACAAGAACAAGGCACACAGCAGAATTTAAAACCCAGGTAGCCATCGAGGCCATCAAAGAACAGAAAACCTTAGCAGACCTGTCTGTGATGTTTGGAGTGACCCAGCAACAAATCAGCAACTGGAAGAATGAGTTTTTACGGAGATCCGTTGAAATATTCAATAAACGTGAACCGGATAAAGAGTTGGAGAAGGCCAATGAAAAGCTGTTTGCCAAAATCGGCAGACTTGAAATGGAAAACGATTGGTTTAAAAAAAAACTTTAGACTACTCTATTCTTGAACTAAAAGCCATGGTTGAGCCTAATCATCTGAAATTCAGTATTAAAAGCCAATGCAATCTGCTGGGAATTAGCCGGTCTGGCTACTATTATACCCCGTGTCCTGTTGATGAAGCCACGTTAGTCTTGATGAATCTTATTGATCTTCAATATACTAAAACACCATATTATGGTACCCGGAGGATGTGTGATTATCTGAAAAATCTTGGATTCAAGGTGGATCGTAAAAGAGTCCGGCGACTTTATAAACTCATGGGGCTTGTTGCAATCTATCCAAAAAAATGGTTAAGTAAACCGGGCGAAGATCACAAGATTTATCCCTACCTGTTGAAAGGCCTGGATATAAATCGTCCCAATATGGTTTGGGAGTCTGACATAACCTATCTGAGGATGGAGCATGGATTTATGTATCTGGTGGCCATTATCGACGTTTACAGCCGTTATGTCGTTGCCTGGAGCATCTCCAACACCCTGACGGTTGGCTTCTGCGTAGAGACGTTAAAAAGGGCTATTTCAATTCATGGCAAACCTGAATATTTTAATACAGACCAGGGCGCTCAGTTTACTTCAAATGCCTTTACTGGTGTGCTTTTAAACAATCAAATCAATATTAGTATGGATGGCAAGGGACGCTATCTGGATAATATTTTCGTTGAACGGTTGTGGCGAAGTGTTAAATATGAATACCTTTACTTAAACTTGCCGAAAGACGGTGTCGAACTTTATCATGGGCTGGATGAATACTTTACCAGCTATAATCTTGAACGACCCCATCAAACGATCGGGATGGTTCCTTACAAGAAATATATCGAACATGTCTCGGAAGCCGCATAGATATTAACAAAAGAACGAGTTATTAACAAAAGAAAAAGAAGCAAAAAGAAAAGAAACACATGCACTTAGGTGCATGTGTTTCCATCAACAACAACAATACCCTTAAGTTCCTTTAAAAACTGTCCTGCGGACAGGGACCATTTCATATGCCTGCCCCGGGTACATTCGCTATCAGCATAAAGTTCCATGATTTTGCGCTGAACCTCCTGCAAAGGAAATTCACCATAAACTTGAACTCCTTCGGTCAGGATCAGAATTCGTTTTGTTA
>CAISJJ010000409.1 GCA_903885595.1 uncultured Bacteroidales bacterium | reverse complement strand
TCATCCTCGGAAGAAATATCACCACCCTTTACGATATTTGGGCTGATTTTAGGCTTACCTTGTTCTCCCTTGAGATGATTAATCTCATCCTTAAGAAGCTGGTTCTCTTGTTTCAACCTGGCATTGTCAGAAGCCAGCATCTCTATCAGATTCAATAAGACAGATACGACATGTTTTATATTCGGGTTTTCTATCTTCTGAAGTTCTGGTTGAATACTTTCCAAAATTTTGGTAACATTTTCAAGTTTCATTTTGAATCGGCTTATACTATCATTGAGATCATATTTGCAATCAAAACTTTTCACTTACCTCAACATTTAAAAATGATACGAATATAATTTAAGTAATGTAGGGCAAGATAACTGCAAAATTTTAAAAGGATAGATTTGTTTTGACCACAACCTGAGCTGACAACGATCCCTTTAGGGTGATTGTTCAATTAAACTGCAACTGTCAGTTTATCATCCTTTTCTATTCGTCGTCGTTCATGGGAAGCAGTGTTATGGAGAGAAACCCGATGAAGAAATTGATGTCCAATACTGACAACTAACCTCAATCAGTTTTACACTGAGATATTGGGAGATAAATAATGTCGACAGACGCTAAAATGATACAATTATTAGAGGTGGAAGAATCCATTCAGCTACCCGCAGCAGCGTGTCGAGTATACCACCCACTTATGAGTCAAAAGCTTCCAACCTTGGAGTATCTGAAAGCAAGATGTGCGAACGCCGAATCAATAACTCTTTTAGAAGATGCTTGCAGAATTGCATCCTACCGTTATCTGCAACAGGAGAGACTATTCAAGGCATATTCCGACTATCGAGCCATGCCTCAAAATGAACCGGTTGATTTGCAGCCTGATATGAATAAGATAACTCTTACAGAAACCGATATCGTTTGTGCGTTATCAGGGAAACATCCCGAACTCTTTGAAACCGTCCTGTTTAACAATGATGAGAAATCGAGTACACCATACTTCCCGTTTTCTGAGAAGTTTAAACAAGACTCAAAATATTGGAAATCAGTTCTTGATTCGTATCAAACAACTAACCATCCGGAATCCTTGTGCCTGAGATGGCAACGCCAATGGGCGCTGCTCTTTATTCGAAAACCGAAACTTCAAATTGATATCCAAACTTGGTTGTTTTCAGTATTCAGATATATCCCGTTATCATGGAGCGAGTATTATTGTGAGTTTTTAATGACCGATGATGAGGTATTTAGAAAATTAATTAGCCGTTTTAAAAACAACTTCCCTGCTTTTCATCGATTGAGTATTCATGATTTCATTAATATTCCACATGCTTTTTATGACAGATATGGTTTGGTTCCAAAAGCTGAACGATTGATGCAAAAACACCCAGGAGTATTCATCCTTGGGGAGCCAAGCTCAATAAAAACGGCATTGGTGAAAACCCTGGTTTTCAGACAAGGCCAACACCCCTTCACAGGATACCTGCTGGATACAATTCCGTTGGATACGTCACTGCCCGGCCGCCGAAAAGTAAAAAAGATTTATTCATTTTTAGGCAATGTCCCTGAAAGCATCGGAAGACCGGCCTGGTATCTGGACACTGAAGATGAAATAGTTGG
>CAISJJ010000408.1 GCA_903885595.1 uncultured Bacteroidales bacterium | reverse complement strand
GCCGCTGTTTCGAACCAGGATGATCCATCCTCGTCGCAACCTGAAAATAAATTCATTGAAGAGCGGATGTATTTTGCAGAACCTGCTTTCTTTGAAATATTCAGGTATCCGTTCATCGCCGGTGATCCGGTAAATGGCCTGAAGGAACCAAACACGGCCTTCATTTCCGAATCCTCGGCCAAAAAATATTTCGGCAGTAAAAACCCGGTGGGGCAAATCCTGAGTGTCGATAAGAAAACAAGCTACCGGATCACCGGTGTTTTTAAAGATATCCCGTATAATTCACATCTGAAATTCGACATCCTCCTCTCCTATCAGAACCTGCTGCAGAAATTTGGCAATGAGGTAGAAGATTCGTGGGGCGACAGCGGCTGGTACACCTACCTGCTGCTCAAACCGCATGCGGATATCAGAGCGCTGGAAAAGAAACTTGCTGCGCTGGTCGAGGCGGAATTCGGTGAAGAACTGAAGTATTACAAACTAACCTGTGAACTGCCCCTGCAACCGCTGAACGACATTCACCTGACCTCACGTTACATGCTTGAATTCGAAAACAACGGCGACAGGGATACCGTGAACTTCCTGTCAATCCTTGCTGGTTTCATCATCATCATTGCCTGGGTGAACTACATCAATCTCTCCACGGCGCGTGCGCTGACCCGGGCCAAAGAGGTCGGGCTGCGCAAAGTTTCAGGCGCTTCACGCAGCCAGCTCATGGTGCAGTTCTTTTCCGAAACCGTGATTCTGAATTTCTTCGCGGTGTTGTTCGCTTTGTTCCTGGTGGGCCTGTTCCTGCCCCTCTTCCGCCAGGTCACCGGAACACCGGTTGAATACGGGATATGGGTGCGGTCGTGGTTCTGGCTCACTGTTCTTGCCATGTTTGTCGTTGGTGTGTTTTTTTCGGGGCTCTACCCTGTGATCGCGCTCTCGTCGTTTCAACCCGTAACGGTGCTGAAGGGCAAACTCGGGAATGCCACCCGGGGGATCAGCCTGCGAAAAGCGCTGATCGTGTTCCAGTTCGTGATGGCGCTGGCGATGCTCATAAGCACCTTCGCGGTATTCAGGCAGTTACAGTTTATGAAGAACCAGGATCTTGGCTTCAGTCTCGACAATAAATTAATTATCAGGGCGCCCAGGGTCAGGGATGCATCCTTTGAAAGCCGGTTGAAAACGTTTAAAGAGGTGCTGCTGAAAAACCCTGAGATCAGCCATTTCAGCGTGGCCACCGATGTGCCGGGGCAACAGGTATGGTGGGATGCCGGCGGGATCACCCGGAAAGGGGCCAACGACAACAAGAACTACCAGATCGTCGGGATCGATTATGACTACATTCCCTTGTTCAGCCTGAAAATGGTGGCGGGAAGGAACTTTTCGAGGGACTTTCCCTCTGATTCCAGCGCGCTGATCCTGAATGAAACCGCTGCCCACTGGCTGGGATTTCCGACCCCCGGCTCCGCCATCGGGCAACAGGTCGATTACTGGGGAAAAATGTACACCGTTGTGGGGGTGCTCAAAGATTATCATCAGCAGTCGGTCAAGCAGGCTTTTGAACCCCATATATTCAGGTTCATGCCCACGGGGAGGGATGTGAGAGGATTGTTCGTGCTGAAGATGAACGCCCAAAATACGGCGCCCAACCTCGCGGAGATCAAAAGGCAGTTCGATGGATTCTTTCCGGGAAACCCATTTGAATTTTATTTCCTCGATGAATATTACAACCGGCAATACCGGTCGGATGAACTGTTCGGAACGGTGTTCGCCATTTTTTCATTCCTGGCCATTTTTGTCACCAGTCTTGGCATATTGGGACTATCCTCCTTTATGGTCGCACAGCGAACCAAAGAGATCGCCATCCGGAAAGTGATGGGCGCAGGTATTCCAGGGATCGCAATGTTTTTGGCAAAAGACTTTTTACTGTTAATCATGATCTCATTTGTCATCGCACTCCCGGCAACGTACTACGGCATCGAACATTGGCTTAAATCCTTTGCCATGAGAATGAGCCTTTCGGCCGGATTATTCCTGCTGCCCCTGCTGCTCGTCATGCTGATCACCGCCTTGACCATCAGCCTGCATGTTGTTAAAGCCGCGCTGAACAACCCTGTCGACAGCATCAGGGATGAATGATCATGCATTCTTCTCGCCGGCTGTTACGAAACGGGCCATTTCATATTTTGTAAAGTTACGCCGCAGGTTTTAATGGGTACTGGAAAAAACACTTGCTTTGACTGGTCTTCAGCGGTGTAAATTGATCGCCTCACCTTGTTGAATGTTAATAGGTTGTTGTAGTCTGGCAAAACCGGCAGAGGGTTGTCAGAGGTTCCGGTTTTTCCAAAGCTCCCTTGTTTCTGAATCTCCAGCGACCCGACTCTGTCTTTAATGATAGCGGTTCTGCAAGAAGTGATCAATAAAAGTAAAAGTATAACCTTACCCGGGCATATAATTCTCTTAAAATTCGTTTTCATCTTATTGTTTAATGATGTTTATTTTGGCACCATAAAGAAAGGAGAACATTCGAAGTACATCCCCCATGCATTCACAGTACACGGAGGTGCGTTGATCTTTGAGACCATCCGGCATCTTCTTTATTCGAACTCTATCCTGTCTATTACGAAGTGGACATAATGCAGTTCACCTTCGGGAAGATCCCAGTAACCATCGTAAACCGTGTTAAGCTTCAGGCCGTTGAAGTCACGGATAACTGAGCAAAGGCCGACGAACTTCTCCAATGTTTCCTGCCCGTTTCCCCTGTCGTAGTATCGCTCCACGGCTATTTTGGCAAGGGAGCCATCGTTGTTGAAAAACAGCCGTGCCTTCGTACTGAGCCCGACATCGGTTACCGTGCATTTGGCATGGTCGTCGCCAAAGCCTGTCCAACGAATCCGGTCACGGTCGAGAAAGAACGACGGGACCATGGTCATTTCGGCAACGCACCTGCCAAAAGCCGATTTGTCGACGAGAGCCGATCTGGCATCAACCACCGGGAAAGTCCCCAGGATCTTTACAAGCATGTTCCCTTTGCCCTTAAAGTAATAATCAATTGCCGAAAAGTATAAACCCGGGAACATGGAAATCTTCCCATACCAGACGAACGCGGGTTTGCGGGTTGTGAGAAGGTATTCACCATTTGCAGGCATGAATTTTTTGTCCTTACCGGGTTTGAATTCCCCTGAGTGGTATATCCTGGCAAAGCTGATCCTTTTCATTCCAACCAGTCCGGAGGCCCTCAGGTACCTGGCAATTGGCGGCGGCAGATCATTTAGCTCAGCTTCCGAAACCGGCGCCGGGTATGTTCTTCCGGCTTCCAGGAGCACCTTGTCGGTCATTTTCCGGAATTTCCGGAAAAACAGGTAGTTCATTGCCTGTAATAAGCAGATCAGTGCCACAACCAGGATCCCGATGATGATGAGAACTGTTTTCATAGCAGGGGTTTGAATTTGGTAAGCTGGGTTTCGGATTTGTAAAGGTACGGGGTCTTGGGAAAATGAATGGGACAGACTTTACGAAAAAATGGGACATGGGACCAAAAAACGGGACACGGGACGCGGGACGATATTTTCAACAGGGGATGACCTTTTGGATTTTCATGGATTAAAAGACTGTTTAAATTTTAACATACTATTCATTGTTCTTTATTCATTATTCACCGGCAATTATCCATTGTACGCTATTCATTGGGTTAACGACTAATGTAAAATGAAAAACGATGAGTGAAGATTGAATAATGAAAAACTAATAGTTTTCAAGGAGTTACAAATTTCAAAATGAATTTTAAACAGACTCCAAACAAACAAAAAGATTTATTGAAACAGGTATTCAAACAAATACTTAAAATAATTCCGGGCTGATCCATTTCATCCGGGGAGAAAAAGTGATCCTGGAAGCTGAATAACACCTAATATCTGTCGCTGACTACGCGAGGCTGCCAAATTGGGGACATGTGTAAATTGGATGAAAAAAGTATAACCCGAAGGCCTTGTTTTGTGATTTTTCTCTATTACATTTGTTTCACAAATGGGTTCTCTATACTGATTATTTGTATTTTTTATCATTTATCGTGATGGTTGAAAAAACAATTATTATCGGGGGCGGAATAGCAGGTTTGTCGTGTGCATTAAAACTGCAGGAAGCGAATGAGAATTTTTTACTCATTACGGATAATCTTGGCGGACGAATAAAATATTCGGCAAAAGAGAGGATCAATTTTGGCGCCTATTTTGTAATGAGGAGTTACAAAAATGCAGGAAAGCTGGTTTCTAAGGGTAAGTTAATAAATCCTTTGGATGTTTGTTTTCATAACAGCGATGTTGAGAAATTCTCCCTTCTTCATTTTCATACGTTGAAACGATTGCCTGAACTGATCAGGTTTTATTTTGCAATGCGTGAGTTTTCGGTGCATTATGAACGGTTTAAACAACGGTGCCTCACCCTGTCACAGAAGGAGGCCATGGGACTTGATCCATACATAAAAGCGCTCTACACTCAGCCGGCAAATGACTTTATAAAGGAGAAGCGTTTCAACAAGGTAGCCGACGATTACATCTCAAAATTCTCCTATGCCTGTACAGGCGTGGGTCCGGAACAGATTAATTCGCTCGATTTTTTAAATGTCAGCATGGGAATCCTTCAGCCAATTTATAATCTTACGTTTGACGAAAAGATAATTTCAGACCGGTTCGGAGCTCAACTGGTTACGGACACGATAAACACCATAGAAAAGGGGGAGGGGAAGTTTATTCTAAACGGGGCATCAGGCACAAAATATCAAGCCAGAAATATCGTGGTGGCCACACCGGCCGACATCACAAAAAACCTTCTGAAGAAAGACCATATCCGCGGTGCCTGTAAAATTTATGTTTATCATGTTGAAGCAGCATTGAAGAAGGCCTACAGGCGCTTTTCCCTGAACCTGTTTCCTCCGTCGTCGGAGATCATGCTTACAGCAAAACAGGGGAATGGCAGCTATTTAATTTACACCAGCGAAAAAGAGGTCGACCTTCTCGGGGTATGCGAAAATTATAAACTGATAACCATGGTCCCATGGGAAAAGGCCATGTTCGTTTTCGGCGGCGCGTTTCTGGAGCAGGTGTATGGTGAAGGGTTATATATTGCAGGAGACCACAATGGATTGGGTCTGGAACCTGCTGCAATTTCGGGGATATTTACTGCAAACAGGATCATGAATAATCAGTAACATATCAATATGAATAACCTGACAGCTTTTATGAATGAACATACGTGCTGGTTCATCCTTATTTGTTTAGTTATCGCCGGAACACTCTTTTTCCTTGGTTTGATCTATTATGGTTTCAGCAATCCGCCCACCGAAGAAGAAAAAACCAGGGTTCATCCGGGAGATGATCTTTTAGGGAATGAGCCCGGCAGGATGAGAGGTACCCTGGCTGTAACGGTGAATGCCCCCAGGGAAAAGGTGTGGCCCTATCTCGCACAGATTGGTCTGAAGCAGGCAGGTTTTTACAGTTTCGAGTGGCTCGAGCGGCTTTGCGGTTTCGATATCCACAATACCTATACAATCGTCGATGAATGGCAAAACAGGAAAAAGGGCGACTATATCTTCTATCATCAGTGTGGTATCGGATCGGAAGTTCAAGATGTAAAACAGGGGGAGTATTTTACTTCATTATCTGATTCAAGACACCCTTCGGTATACACCGGGACAATTGCTTTTGTACCACCATTAAAACTCCGGTTTTTTGCCTGGAGCTGGAGTTTTATCCTTGAAGATACCGGAAATGGTAAAACCAGGTTCTTTACAAGGTGCGATGCCGCCTTTGAACCAAACAAAGGAGGCAGGAGATGTCTTGTTGCTTTTTTTCTCGGAATTCCGTCGTTTGTGATGTGCAAGAGCATGTTGAAAAAAATTAAGGCCTGCGCCGAACAGCAGAGAATCTGATCCTTTTAACAAAACGCCAACTATGGAAACAATTAGTACAGCAGCAGACCTGAAGCCGGTCTATAAGCACAAAAAAAGCTTTTTGGGGATTTCCGACTGGATCGTAGATAAAGTCGGTGTAAGACCTTTTAGCTGGAATTTCATTCTGAAGGTATTCAAGATGATCGTGAAGGGAAGCAAGTATATGGAAAAACCTGTTTTTGGTCCGATCTACAACCGGCTAATGAAGTTTACGCCTGTGAGCAAAACCTACTCTCATGGTACCATATTGAATCTGAATGTTGATATCAGCAAAGAGGGTGAAAGTGTTTCTCTGCCTATTGATCTGGTAAAAGATATGCTGAGGAAGGCGAGTTATATCGGATCGGCCAATGCCTGTATATGCCGTGATGCAAATAAATGTTCTCATTTCCCCAAAGACATCTGCTGCCTTTTTCTCAGCAACAGCGGCAGAACCGTTGTCAAACACGGGGTAGGTTATGAAATTTCGCTTGAAGATGCCCTGGCACGTGTTGATAAAGCGGCCGAACTGGGTTTGATCGGCCAGGCGCTGTGGGTTGAGGTTGAACAGTACATCTGGGGATTTTCGAATGCCGACATGGAGCATTTTCTTGAAATGTGCTTTTGCTGTTCGTGCTGTTGTGTGGGATTTAATGTGTCGCGGAATGCATCACGCCATGTCAAGCAAAGATTTCATTCGTCAAGCTGGACAGCAATGATTGACACATCGAAATGCAACGGGTGCGAAGCATGTGTTAAACCATGTCCCCAGGCATGTATCACCATGAATGAGCACAATATCGCGGTGAACAACATTGAATATTGTGTAGGCTGCGGGATCTGTAAAAATATCTGTAAGCTGGATGCTATTCGCATTAAGCAGACCAAGCCAATGCTGGCGAGTGTGCAGGAATATTTTCTGGAAGATGGCCGTCTTAATATTCAAATCTAGATCAAATAATTCTCTTCATGCACGAACTGGCAGTAACACGAAGTATTCTGAAAATAGTACTTGACAATACAGAAAAAAACGGGAGCAGCAGGGTCAGGAAGATATTTTTACAAATAGGAGAACTGCGGAACCTTGAGGAAGACTGGATTCAACATTATTTTGACCAGATAAGTAAAGGAACGCCTGCAGAGAAGGCAAAAATTCATGTTAATAAAGTCCCGGTAGTTTTTAAATGCAAAACGTGCAATAAAGAATTTTCTGCCAGTTTCAGGGAAGAGCGGAAAATTCTCTGTTCACACTGTCAAAGTTTTGAATATGATTTACTATCAGGGAGAGAATTTATTATTGAAAAAATTGAAGTAGAATAATGGGTGACCTTAAAAAGCAGGCAGCGTTATAAATACATCCATGGGTTTTACTATTCTGAAGAGAGTTCTTCAAGGCTCCTGCCCCTTTTATTCTGAAAGATGTTGTTGTGATAGAAATCAAGTTTCTTCAGCAGGTAATAGAGGGTCCTGATCTCGGGCTGGGAGAGGTTCCCGATAACGATCTTCGCCACCATGTTAATCCCGGGGAAGGTGGCGGTGAGCTCTTTCCTTCCTTTTTCGGTTATGGCCACGCGTACGCTGCGCCTGTCATCCTGATCGGCAAACTCCCTGATCAACCCCTGTTTCAGCAGGCGTTTGATGATCTCGGTCCCGCTCGTCTTCTCCATCACCTGGTTGGTGATTAGCTCCGTTTTGGTCATGCTTTCGTAAGTCATCAGCGTGATGAGGAAGGAGAATTCATCGCCGGTCTGGACCGGACTATCCTTCAGGGCCTTTTTGATGTAGATGCGGACATACCGGTACATCAGCGCCAGCAGGATGGAGATGTTGTCGGGAGCTGTCCGAATCTCCTTCAGGGAATCAGTCTCCTTGTCCCCTTCGATTCTGCGCATCTGATCCTGGCCCTCGCCACCCAGTGCATTCAGGTAACCTGTGAAATCGTTCAGGGAGGTTGAATGATCGCCGGATTGCTTCGATTCGTAAGCATCCAGGTGCTGGATCAATTCGATTAAAAGCGCTTTACTTTTCATTTTTAGTACAAAAACATTGCAAAATTAAAAATAAAATAACGATTACGTGAAATAAATTTGGTTTTTATTACTAAATCGTATTATTTTTGCCACGAAAATTACGATAACATATTATTATGTCAGTTGTAGCTCAAGTAAAAAATGCAAGCAAGGAGTACGTTACAGGTGATACGGTCATCACGGCACTTCACCCGGCCTCCTTCGAGTTCCGCCCGAATGAGCTGACCCTCATCATCGGTCCGTCGGGATCGGGGAAGACCACCCTTCTCTCCTTACTGGGATGCGTGATCTTCCCTACCGAAGGGGATGTTTATGTTGCGGGAACGAAGGTAACAGGTTTGGCTCCCAGGCAACTTGCTGATGTCCGGTTGAAGAACATTGGTTTTGTCTTCCAGAGTTTCAATCTCCTCTCCCCGCTTTCAGCCCTGGAGAATGTCATGATGCCCCTGATCCTGATGGGAATGAAGCGCCAGGAGGCAAAAAGCCGTGCTTTCGAAGCCCTGAAAAAGGTCAACATGGAAGATCGGACGAAAAGTCTTCCCAAGATGCTCAGCGGCGGACAGCAGCAGCGGGTTGCCATTGCAAGGGCGCTAGTCAACAACCCCGTTCTTATGCTGTGCGATGAACCCACGGCGGCCCTTGATTTTAAAAGCGTGGGCATCGTCATGGATGAACTGAAGATGCTCTCGTCAGCAGGAAAGTCGGTCATCGTGGTGACCCATGACCTGCGCCTAAAGCAATTTGCCGATCGCATTATCTATGTCAACAACGGGGTGGCATCGGAAACGCCACCTGAAGAAGAACTATTCCATTAATATTGAATGATCAGTAAGACAATGAAAAAGCTAATAACAGTTCTCCTGGCGGGATTCCTCGCGGGATGCGGAAGCAACAACGATAAAGCGCCTGTGGTCCAGGCTACAGTCAGCGCCAGGGATGTGAATGTCGGGCAGGTGATCGGCATTGGAAAAGTTGAGCCTGAGAAAGCCATAGTCGGCCTGGCCACTTCAACGGGCGGCATTGTTTCCGAAGTATTGAAAAAAGAGGGAGACCGGGTTCATGCCAGCGAGATCCTGGTGAAACTGGACAACGATAAGGAGGTACTCAAGGTTGAACAGGCAAAAGCGCAGGTCCGCACCCAGGAATCGCAGGTTGCCGTGGAGAAGAGCAACCTGCAGGAGGCCGGGGACAAATTGAAGAACAAGCAGAAGCAACTGGCCACATCCGCGAACCTGCTCAGCAAAGGCGCTGAAACGAGCCAGTCGTACGATGACCTGGCAACCGAGGTGGCCGGTTTGGAAGCCGGTCTTGCCAGGGCCCTGGCCAACGTCAGACTGGCGCAAAGCAGGCTGGAAGAGTTGAACGTTCAACTCCGGCAATCGGAGGAGGAGGCAGGGAACAAGAACCTTTGCGCGCCATGCGACGGGGTGGTGCTCGATATGAAGGTAAAGCCCGGTGAGGCCATCAGTCAGCTCACCGAATACGCGGAGTTTGCCCCGCAAGGTAAAAAGATCGTCAGGGCCGAAGTGGACGAGTCGTTCGCGTCGAAGCTTTCGGCCGGGCAGGCGGTGGATATTCGTTTTACCGGGACCGACAAGGTGGTGGCAAAAGGAAAGATCGTGAATCTTTCTCCGTATCTCAGCAAGAAATCGCTCTTTTCGGTCAAGGCAAGCGACCAGGAGGACAGGATGGTGAGGGAGGTGAAGATTGCCCTTGAAGGCGACACCGACCTGATCATCAACGAAAAGGTAGAATGCATCATTCATGTTAAATAAGGAAGCGGCATGTTCAGGACAGCGTTAAAATTCATATTGTACGACAAGGCGAAGAGTATTGGCGTGGTGGTTGGCATTGTCATCAGCATCTTCCTCATCGGGCAGCAGGTGGGTACGCTCACCTTCCTGATGCGGCTGATGGGCGGGCTGGTCGACAACTCCAACAAAGTGCTGGGGCACATCTGGGTAGTCGACAACATCACCAACAATGCCAACGAACTCACCAAACTGGATGAAAGCCTGGTGCGGGAGATCCGCTCCATCCGGGGCGTTGAGAACACCTACCCCGTGGTGGTGGCCAGCGCAATGGTCAAGTTCCCGAACGGGAAATCCTCGCCCGTTGTTTTGGTGGGAAGCGAGGCCCCGACCTTTGTGGCCGGTCCGAAAAAGGAGAAGATCATGTCGGGCAAGCTGATGGACCTGGCGGAAGATGGGGCCGTTTCGGGCGATTATTTTGACCAGGGGACCTTCGACAACAGCCTGGATATCGGGAAGCGGCTGGAGATTAACGGGAAAGAGGCTTTCATACGGCTTCAGACCCGGGATGCCCGCGGATTTGCCGGGTCGTTTTTCTATACCACCCTCAGCAAGGCGCGGTTTTATGGTAATTTCCCCGACAACAAGGTGAGCGCCGTTGCCGTGCAGGTTAAACCGGGTCAATCGATTTCGGCCGTCGCGAAGGAGATCAACCAGACCTTTTACGGCGTGAGGGCATGGAAGACGGAGGACCTGCAGAGCGAGACCATCCGGTTCATCACCATCTCCTCCAACATCGGGACAAGCGTAGGATCGCTGGTGCTTTTCGCGATCATCAGCGGATTCTTCATCATCAGCCTGACCCTGTTTTCATCGACACTTGACCATCTCCGCGATTACGGGACCCTTAAAGCCATCGGGGCGACCAACGCGTACGTGCGCAACCTGATCCTGATGCAGTCGTTCATCTTCGCCATTGCCGGCTATGTGATCGCGCTGATCCTCATCTTTCTCTTCAAGTGGGCCGTGACTGGCGCCGGGCTCATCATCCAGTATTCGATTCTGGAACTGTTCGTACTTTTCGTCATCACCGTTTTTATTTCGGTGGGAGGATCGCTGGTCTTTTCGATCCGCAAGATCAACAACGTGGAACCTGCCTCTGTCTTCAGGGGCTGAAATGATCTCATCCCCCGGCCCCTTCTATGTTGTAGAAAGGGAGTGGGCAGGGGAGTGGATGTATTACAGAGGTTCAAATAAATAAAAAATATTAGCAAATGAGTAAAGTCGTGAATGTCAATTTCATCAGTTTCATCAAAACCATCAGTTTCGTTAGTTTTTTTAGTTTAAGTCTCATCGGTTTAAGCTTACCTGGTTGGGCCCAGGAGAAATCCATCACCCTGAAAAAGTGCATACAATCGGCCATCATGCAAAAGGCGAGCCTGCAGGGCGCCCGGTCGGAGGCCATGCTGGCTGAATTTGAGAAAAATGAAGCAATGGGGAAATACCTCCCGCAGCTGACCCTCAATTATGAATACAAGTACAACCCGATTATCGCCACCCAGGTCATCCCGACAGGACAACTTCTGCCTGATCCAACTGAGGAATACCGGGCCATCAAATTCGGAATGACCTGGCAGCAGAACGCGGGTCTAACGCTCTATCAGCCCATGCTCGATTTCACCATCCAGAGCAAACTGAACGAAAGCAGGATCAATGAGCAGGTAAAGCGGGCCGGGTACGAGGTTTCGGAAGAGGACCTGAAGTACGATGTGCTGCGTTCCTATGCGAACATATACCTGTACCAGCAGCAGTTGGAGGAGGCTGTGGTTGATTCGGCCAGGACCTTCAGTTCGCTCAGTACTATCCGGGATAAATTCGACGAGGGAAAGATCCTGAAGCCCGATCTCAACAAAGCGATCCTCAATCACAACAACGCGAAGGCGAACTACGGGAAGGCGATGTCGGAAGTGCTGAAGGAGGTGATCTTTCTGAGCTACCTCACGGGTATCTCCGTCACGGAACTCTTTCAGGGCAGTTTTGATTTTTCACCCCTGGCAAGCTCAAACCTCGACCGCTACACGACTAGCCGGGCAACTGATTCAATTGCCAGGATCCGTGAGCTTACCTTGAAGGAGAATCTCCTGAACCAGCAGATCCGTTCGGAACGGAATAAATATGTTCCCCAGGTTGGTTTGGAGGGGTTCCTGGGTGGAAATCAATATTCCCAGACCTTTGATCCGTTCCTGGCCAATTCATGGTACGGAAACAGCTACCTGGGAATTTCCCTGAAAATGCCACTGATGCCCGGAGAGAGCACATCGAGCAAGGTGAAGCAGCTGAAGGAGCAAACGAAAATAACCCGTTCCGACAAGGAGGACCTGATCAACGAGCTGAAGAAAGACTACCTGGTGGCGGGGGCAG
>CAISJJ010000407.1 GCA_903885595.1 uncultured Bacteroidales bacterium | reverse complement strand
CAGGTTATCTTGACCTAAGGATCGGTATACAACCCATTCGAAGCAGAAATTTTTCCATGGCACTAATTTTAACGGCAGTTACTAAATTTTACATTTTATCATAAACCCCCTTTTCAGAGGGGACTCAAAATTAAAATTTGATTGAGCGCTATTATACCAGTGAAGTTAACATATAGGACAGTGACATTCTTCCATGCGCTCCGTAGGTGCGCGATATTGGGTAGAACGATGAGATTCAGGAGCATTTCGCGCCGTAGGTGCGAAATTATTTTCCGGAGAATCAAATCAAAAATGCATTGCGCACCTACGGCGCGCTGCCAGGATTTGGCTTCTACGGAGCCGGAAGGGATTATTTAAAATTGTATCCTCAAACAGGAAGGATCTTGTTATATTGAACTCTTCTTGTATAAATGCGCTCATTCAAGTAAAAATTGTCAAGATTTAACTTGTCATTGACATTTGTCATTGACATTTGTCACTGGTCATTTGTCATCAAATCGTAAATCGTAAATAACTATGTTCCCATGTCAATTATTGAAATAGTCGTAATCATTTTAGCTGGTATTCTCGTGGGGTTTATCAACACACTTTCAGGTGGCGGTTCTGTTATCAGTCTATCCCTGCTTCTTCTTTTGGGGTTACCTGCAAACATTGCCAATGGAACGAACAGGATCAGCATTTTTTTTCAAACCCTTTCATCAGTAGGCAGCTTCACACGTCAGAAAATGTTTACCGATCTCCGTCCGGTCTGGCTTTCCATTCCGGCAACGATTGGCGCCATTCTCGGCGCTTACCTGGCAGTGGATGTCAACACAAGGGTAATTGAGATTGCCATGGCTATCTCTATGGTCGTCATGGTGTTCTTCCTGTTTTACAAACCAGCTAAATGGCTGAAAGAAAATCCCGGACTACTGACGGGGTCTGTTAAATGGTGGCAGGTGATCATCTTTTTTGCAGTGGGTTTCTATGGCGGCTTTATCCAGGTAGGTGTTGGGTATTTTCTGCTGATGGCGCTGGTTATGGGAGTAGGGTATGATCTGGTTAAAGCCAATGCCGTTAAAAACCTGATCGTTTTTTTCTATGCAATTTTTGCCCTGCTGGTCTTCATAATCGACGGTAAAGTCAACTATCTTTACGGAATAATCTTGTCGGCAGGAAGTATGATCGGGGCATTGATTGCCTCCTATCTGGCTGTGAAAAAAGGAGGAGGATTCATCCGGGCGGTGATTTTATTATCGGTCATTTTGACAATTCTTCAAATATCGGGATTGATTAATTTTACAAGGTTGTTGAAATTTATATTGTAATGGCTGGTATTCATTGCTTTGGCTGTTATACCAGAATTCTTCAATGCTTTTCTGAATTTGCTTACGTTTAAACATTTCTGAACCAATCTAAAAACTTTAATTATGAAAATAGGATCTTTCAATCACAAATCTTTCTACACTACCCGGTTTGTATTTTTTTTCTGCTTTATCTTGTCTTTTTGGCCATTGATTGAACTGTCAGCGCAAATTGAAACCGCGGCAGCTGCCATGGCCGATGACAATTCCGGGCGGTGGGTACTTGTAATCCATGGAGGGGCAGGAGGAGGTGTAAAAGGGACTATGGCCGAGGAAAAAGAAAAGGAGTATTTAGTAAAACTGGATGAAGCACTTAATCTTGGCGCAAAGATACTTGCAAAGGGCGGATCCAGCCTTGATGCTGTTGAGGCTGCGATAAGGTATATGGAAGACTGCCCCTTGTTTAATGCGGGTGTCGGGGCTGTTTTGAATGAGGATGGGAAGGCAGAACTTGATGCAGCGATAATGGATGGACGATCAGGTATGGCGGGCGCTGTGGCCGGAGTTTCCATTATTAAAAATCCAATTTCAGCTGCCAGGCGGGTGATGGAGAAATCAAATCATGTATTGATCATTGGAAAGGGGGCAGAAATTTTTGCTAAAAAACAAGGAGTTGAAATGGTCGAACCTGCCTATTTTATTACCCCCGAACGACTACAGGATTGGGAAAAATGGAAGTCCAAAAACAAAGGTAACTCTGGAAATAATCAAGCCAAGCCAGGCAACCCGACTCCAGGACAGGAAAAGCATGGCACAGTTGGCGCTGTTGCGTTGGATCAGCAGGGGAACCTGGCAGCCGGCACATCTACGGGCGGGATGATGGGTAAAATGGTCGGCCGTGTCGGAGATACACCCATCATTGGCGCCGGAACCTATGCAAACAATAAAACATGCGCTGTTTCGGCCACAGGGCATGGAGAGTATTTTATACGTGATGTGGTGGCGTACGATCTCTCTGCAATGATGGAATACAGCGGTATGCCGGTTGAAAAAGCCGGCCAGATAATAATTATGGATAAACTGGCGCAACAGAAAGCAAACGGGGGCCTGATCGCAGTTGACAAGGATGGCAATATTTGCCTTCCGTTCAATACAAATGCAATGTTCAGGGGCTTTGCCAAATCAAACGGAGAACATGAAGTGGCAATATATTAACGACGTCAATGCATAGCTTCGCTGTTCATCTCAGGTTTTTACTGCTTGCCGTTTCCATGATGGCGGCTATGACTTCGTGCCGTAAAAATGATGATCACGCTGTAAGTCCCGAATTCTATCTGATTAACAATACCAGTCATACATTTGTTTTACATTGCCTCACCGAAAACCTCGAAAAGGATACGATCTTCAGGGTTCCTTCTGATACGAAATTTTGTCTTTCATATGCAATGGGAGTCCGGGATTATCAGGGATTGAAGCCATTTATTGATCAGCGATTGATCGGGATTACGGATGAAAACAATGTGGATTGGCTTCCCAGAATTTCTGATTTGGAAAAATGGGGAAATATACGGTTGCCTTCAAATGATGGCACAAGGCAATTGTTTTTCGTTTTGATGAATCCCCTGGATGATGGAATGAGCAGGCTTCAGAACCTTGGTATTATCAGGTTGTTCCGCATCTCCCAGGCTTTGTCATTTCTGATTGTGCTCGCTTCAATTATCGGCTTGTTTTATGTTCGCCTGCGGTTTAAAGCCGTATATATTTTACTGGCCTTGTTTCTGAATTATCCGGTAATTTATTACACAGCCGACTTTGGCTATTTTATAAGAAATTCGCTGGATCCTTTTTTCATTCTGCCAAAATGGGTTGTTGAATCAACCCGGTATTTTGTGCGATTCTCAATTCCGGTGGGTGCCATGATTGTTTGGCTGCTGTTGATCGGCCGAAGGTTTGTTCATACAAAGAAAAAATAAACCGGCTGATTATTGCTTTTCGTATTGCTGGATTTCATCGTGGGCATATTCAATCGATACGCTTGCCAAATGGAACATCTCTTCCGATTCTCTCCCGTCATGGTATTTACGCTCGCAAACCACACGCACAATGCCACAATTAATAATAAGCATGGCACATGTCCGGCAGGGTGTCATCCGGCAATATAGTGTTGCCTTCTCCAGTGAAATCCCAAGGCGGGCGGCCTGACAAATGGCATTTTGCTCGGCGTGTACCGTTCTCATGCAATGTTGTGTGATGCGATCATCTTCATGCAACACCTTTTTCATGAGATGACCGACCTCATCACAGTGTGGCAGCCCACGTGGAGAACCAACATATCCGGTAACCAGGATTTGTTTATCGCGGGCGATAACACAACCGCTTCGTCCACGGTCGCAGGTAGCACGTTCTGAAACTGTATGGGCGATTTGCATAAAATACTCATCCCACGAAGGGCGAACATAGGCTTTGGGTTCCATAAGCAATGAAAATTGTTTCGTAAAGATACAAATCATTTCATCTTGAAGTACCTGGAAAAAATCTTCAGACCTGATGGAAACATGATTATTTGATTTGCTGAAGTACCTTTTCAACAGCGATGAACAGATCCTCCTTCGAGCCATCGTTGTTAAAGACAAAATCGGCTTGCTGAATGCAGGCCTTGAGATTTTGTTTATTCGGGTCGGTGGCGCTCATCTCCCGGGCTTCATTTTCGATAAATGTGCTGAAAGATATTTGATCAGTTTCTGATGAACGTGCTATGATACGCTGATACCGCAATTTTGGATCCGCATCAACGGCAAAAAGAAAGAACTGCCCTTTTTCCCGCAATGAGTCAATTTCACCGGGAGTCCTGATACTTTCGATAATACAGCTATTACCCAATTGAGCCGCCTTATAATACAGTTGATCAGTAACATACGACGGTCCATATTTCCCGCGCAATTCATTTGCGACCATCACCATACTATCGCGGTTCTCAGCCATGCCCCTTCGCTGAATTTCCGCGAGCAGGTAGGCTCTCACAGAATAATGCTCAAACCCTTTCTCTGCTTCCAGATATTCTACAACTGTGCCTTTGCCCGCACCCAATGTGCCTGTGATTCCAATTATAAGCATATCATCGAAATAAAACTCAAACTCAAAGATAAAAAGAAACTCAAAATTCAAAGATCAAAGATCAAAACCACAACTCAAAGATCAAAAATAGTGCTAACCATAATTAACACCGCATTCCTGTCATGTGTTGCATTCACTACCTCGCTACCTCACTACCTCGCTACCTTCTTTTCAAATCCTCAAATCCTCAAATCTTTCCTTCTTTCAGTCTTTCAATCCACTTTTCAGCGATGACTGGCCGATAAGTTTTAAGTTTATGGAACAGCCGTTCAAAATCATCATCCACTAAAAGCATATTACGATGTTCGGGACGGAGGAATTTTTCTTCCACTGCCTGATCGAGCATCAGGAGTAACGAATTAAAAAAACCATTGATGTTTACCAACCCAATGGGTTTATGTATTATTCCAAGCTGGTTCCAGGTGAGGACTTCAAAAAGCTCATCCAACGTGCCATAGGCGCCCGGAAGGGCTATAAATGCATCGGACAGGTCGGCCATGAGCGCTTTGCGTTCCTGCATGCCCTCAACAATATGCATTTCGGTCAGGCCAGTGTGCGCAACTTCTCTTTCAACAAGTGATTTTGGCATGACCCCGATCACTTTCCCGCCCGAGGCAAGCATCGTGTCAGCCAAAATCCGCATCAGTCCTACATTGGCGCCACCATATACCAGGTTAATGTTATTGAATGTCAGATATTCAGCCAGCTTTTCAGCACTGCCGGCATAAGCCGTTCCTTTTCCCATGCTGGAACCGCAGAAAACACAAAGGGTTTTAATCATGCAATAAATCCTGAATTAAACCAAAAAACATTTTTATACCTGTCTCCAGGATTTCATCCGGGAAATCATAGTACCAGGTATGCAGGTCAGAATGATTTTCACCAGCACCAAGTCCGAACATGGCGCCCTTGAACCGTGAAGTAAATTGTCCGAAATCTTCCGACCAACGGAATGGCTGTGTCAATTCAATGAGTGCAAAATGATGCCGGTTGGCAACATTTCTGATGGCTTGTACTGCCTTGATATCATTTTGGGTAGGATGGAATGGCTCAAATCGTCTGATATTTTCCTCCAGATAATATTGAGTGGCTATTTTGGCGATAATTTTGCTGACATTCTCATCCAACTGTTCAAGCAACTTATTTTCCGTAGCTCTCAAGGTCAGGGCAATTTCAGCCACACCCGGAACTGTTCCGAACCCAAAGCGGCCAATCTTTGCATAGGTAATCGTGATTTGTCCGAATTCTGTCTGGAACCGTTTCTGGGCAGTCAGTTTAGGTAGTTTATCCAGGAGCTCGACAGCTGCGGGTAACGGACTGATACCCTGCTCAGGATAGGCAGCATGCGATGCATGACCCTTTAAATGGATGTGCAACCCTTCAGAGGCTAAACTGAATATGCCTTCCCGAACCTGGATCGAATTTCTGGGATATCCCGGCAAATTATGTAAAGCAAATACATAATCGGGGGTTATTTCTCGAAATTTCGCATCATGCAGCACGGCAAGAGCCCCTTTCCCAACCTCTTCAGCGGGTTGAAAAAGCAAAATGACCTTGCCATTTCTGATGGGATGATGATGAAGTAAGAATGCCAGTCCTGATAATATTGCCATATGTCCGTCATGTCCGCACTTATGGGATAAAGATTTTTTAGGAGAAGTGTATGGAATTTCAATGTCCTCTTCGATCGGGAGTGCATCCATATCGGCCCTGAACAGCAGCGTATTTCCCGGCTTTTTACTGTCAAAGATTAATGCCAGGCCCGTTTTTCCTAATTTTTCAATGATTCGTGATGGCTGAAACCGCGAACAAAATTGCAGAATCAAGTTGCCTGTTTTGAATTCTTTTCCCGATAATTCAGGATTGTGATGCAACTCCTTTCGAAAGGAAATAAGCTCGGGCAGGAAATCACTAAGCGCTTTCATGGTAGTCCCTGAATTTCTTTACTTTTGTTGTTAAACCGGGATTCAAATATAAGCAGAATGGAATTACGATATCGTAAATAATATCATCCCATCACTCACCAATACGAACCATATGTTATACCCTCTGAAATTTAAACCAGTTTTTAAGGACAAAATCTGGGGTGGCCAAAAAATTAAAACGAGCTTTGGACTTGATTTTTCACCGCTGCAAAATTGCGGGGAAGTATGGGCTTTATCGGGGGTTTCCGATTGTCAGACCATTGTTTCCAATGGATATCTGGAAGGAAATGAGCTCAATGAGGTTCTTGACATCTACATGGATGAACTGGTAGGTGAAAGGAATTATATGCAATTTCCAACCGAGTTCCCGATCCTGATAAAATTCATTGATGCAAATGACTGGCTTTCCATCCAGGTTCATCCGGATGATGCACTTGCCGCCCACCGAAAAATCGGAAGAGGGAAAACAGAAATGTGGTATATTCTGGAAGCCGATCCGGGGGCGGAACTTATAGCAGGTTTTACCGGGAACATAAATGCGGCGTCATACCTGGAATACCATAACCAAAAGAAATTAAAGGATGCGCTCAATTTCGAAAAAGCAGGGAAAGGGGATGTGTTTTTCATCCCTTCAGGCAGGGTACATGCCTTGGGCCCCGGGATTCTCCTTGCAGAAATTCAGCAAACCTCCGATACAACCTATCGCATTTATGACTGGGACCGCCTTGACGGTGAGGGGAAGTCAAGGGAGCTTCATGCCGATCTGGCGCTCGCTGCCATTGATTTCAGACCAGTTGACTCTTACCGAACAACTTACCGCCAGAATTCAAACAATCCGGTCGCCTTGGTGAAATGTCCTTTTTTTACAACAAATCTGCTGGAGATTGACAGTGTAACCGCACAGGATTACAGTGAGCTGGACTCGTTTGTAATTTATATTTGTGTGGAGGGAAAAGCAGTGATACATTCAGGCGAAGTGGCTGTGTCTATAATAAAAGGCGAAGTGGTTTTGCTCCCGGCTACAACAGAATTGGTTTCCCTTATTCCGGAACCCTGCTTCAAAGTTTTGGAGGTGTATATCCCATAATTTTTCTACCTTTGTGAATTAAAATACAGCAGCATGATGAAGGCTATTCGTATCTTATTGCTTCTTTTGTCGGTCTCCACCATTACATTGGCACAGGAGAATATATTTACCTATAATAAACTCCCTTCAGTCAAACTTAAAACAGTCAAAGGTTTACCGTTTATTTCCGACAGCATTACCAATAACAATAAGCCGGTGATTATAAGCTTCTGGGCGACCTGGTGTAAACCTTGCGTTCGGGAATTGACAACAATTTCCGATGTTTACGATGATTGGGTTGAAGAGACAGGTGTAAAACTATTTGCCATTTCGGTTGACGACTCCCGTTCAACGACACTTGTCGGGCCAATGATCAATGGAAAAGGTTGGGATTTCACCGTATTGCTTGACCCTAACAGCGATTTTAAGCGTGCCATGAATGTAGGCCCGATACCACACACATTCCTTCTGAACGGAAAGGGCGAGGTCGTTTTTCAACATACCTCATTTGCTGAGGGAGATGAACTGAGTTTGATTGAAATGGTTCGCAAACTCAACCGGGGCGAAGAGGTTAAATAATCAAGAAATCGTACGTTCAATTCTATAAAATTCAAAAAACTTGAACACTAGAATCTGCTATTTTCTGGGATCAATCTTATTATTGTTCCTAATTCCTGAGATAGCCAAATCCCAGGATTTTCTTAAAGGAAGCGAGGTTCACGGCAGTATGCAGGCCGATGCTTCCTATTATCTGACTGATCCCGGGACCGGAATTACTGATTCGACGCTTGATGGAAAACTGATCCGGATGAATGCGTTCACAGAGGTTAACTATTCACTGGGGAATTTCACTGCCGGAATGCGTTTTGAGGCATACCTGCCGCCGCTTATCGGTTATGATGCCCAATACAACGGGCTTGGCGTACCCTATTGGTATGTAAATTATAAAAATGATTTTATTGATATCACAGCGGGGAATTTCTATGAGCAATTTGGATATGGCATGATGTTGCGTACCTACCAGGAATGGACACTTGGATATGATAATTCCCTGCGCGGAATCCGGGTCAAAGTAATGCCGGTTAAGGGGATTACCTTTAAAGGCGTCTATGGCGTTCAGCGAAATTACTGGGAACCTTTCGAGGATTACAACCGTGGAATTGTTAAAGGATTTGATGCCGATTTTTTCCTGAATGACATTTTCACAAGTCTGAACGACGCCAAAGTCAAACTGACCCTCGGTGGCTCCTTTGTCAGCGACTACCAGCAGGGTTCAACCAAGGATATTCCGTATAACGGGCAGATTCTTGAACTGAAAATGCCTGAAAACGTTTCCAATTATGGCGGCCGGTTTAATTTAAACATAGGTGATTTTAACTGGTTTACCGAGTATGCCCATAAAATTAACGACCCTTCGGCCAGGAATAACTATATCTATAAAAACGGAGATGGTTTATTTACGAATTTATCATTTTCAAAACCAGGGCTGGGAATCTCCCTGATGTCAAAATGGATTGACAACATGAGTTACAAATCGGACCGTTCGGTGACGAACAACATGGTCAATATCAACTACCTGCCTTCCATTACCAAAGAACATACCTATGCACTTGCCAGCATGTATCCATATTCCACACAGCCTGATGGAGAAGTTGGTATTTCGGGAACTGTTACACTGCATTTCCGCAAGAATTCAGCGCTCGGAGGTAAAACAGGTTTGTCGGTCGCTGCGAATTTTTCACAGGTCAACGGCATAAAAAAAACTCCGGTTAACGATACTACCATGGTCGGTCAGATAGGAACCGCAGGATATACCTCTACCTTTTATGGAGCCGACAACATTGTCAATTACCAGGATGCCAATCTGGAAGTGACCAAGAAATTCGGAAAAAAATGGAAGGGAATATTTACCTATCTCTACCAGACCTACAATAAAGATGTAGTGGAAGGACATGCAGCAGGGGATTATGGTACTGTTTATTCTCAAATCGGTATTGCAGATGTGGCCTGGAATATAACCAAGAAACATACACTTCGCTGGGAATTACAGGGGTTATGGACAAAGCAGGATAAAGGGAACTGGGTTGCCGGGGTGATCGAACTCACAATATCTCCAGCTTGGTTTATCTCTGTAATGGATCAGTACAATTATGGAAACAGCATGTCGTCTGAAAGGCTTAATTACTACACGCTGAGTGCAGGGTATACAAACCATACGACCAGGATCGCACTTTCCTATGGCAGACAGCGCGAAGGAATCATCTGCGTTGGCGGTGTTTGCAGGTTTGTTCCTGCAACAAACGGACTGACGTTGACAGTTACGAGCAGTTTCTGATGTTGTCGCTGAAAGTAATGACATTTCGAACGGAAATTTGACAATGATTTGAAATACCCATAAGGACAACGTCCATAACAACCGTGAATGTTAATTTATTGGTATTCCATGTGACCACTGAAATCAAAATTATTAACAAATGAAAACGATTTTCCAGATATTCACCTTCCTGCTCTTTGTGACCATTTTGCTACAGGCCTGCACAAAGGTCAGTGAACCATATTACAGCATCAAATCTGTTTATGTTGATACAACCATGCGGTCAATATTACTTGAGGACTATACAGGTCATTTATGTGTGAACTGCGCTCCTGCTTCCAAAACAGCAAATTCCCTGCAGGAGCTTTATGAAGGACAGGTGTTTGTGATGGCCGTTCATGCCGGTGATTTTGCCAAGCCAAACAGTGACCCAAGGTACGTTCCCTATCTTTTATCCGATTACACCTGTGAAGCCGGAAACGAATGGAACAGTTACAGTGGTTTTGAAATCGAAGCTTGGGGATATCCCAGGGGATTGATCAACAGGCGGTATTACAAAGGACGTATCTCCTTCGGTCCAACCGACTGGAACCAGGCCATCCAGGCCTGTGTTGGATTACCCAAGGTAGCCGTAATGACTGTTAATAATACATATAACAGCCAGACCAAGGTGTTGAATTCAAAGGTTGATGTGAAATTTCTGATCAGTTATTCAGGCAAGGTAAGTTTAACCTTATGTCTCCTCGAAGACAGCATTTATGGCGGACAATTGAATAGCATTAAACCTGATTCAACCCCTATTATTAAGAATTTCAGGTTTATGCATATGCTGCGGGGTTCTCTCAACGGGACTTTCGGAGAAGAAATAACCGTCAATCCTCAATCAGGCAATATATTAACCAGAACCTATTCTTTTCCTTTTACAGGCACCGATTTTAAGATTGCTCACTGTAACGTGATTGCATTTATTTCGGATGGAGATACCAAGGAGGTTCTGCATGTTGCCAAATCGTCTGACATTAAGCCCTGATTTTGCAGTTTGGATCCCCGCAGGTATTAAGAAATCAGTTCATCAGTCGAGTTTGATCTGCCCGGGATGGATTTTCTTGATGTT
>CAISJJ010000406.1 GCA_903885595.1 uncultured Bacteroidales bacterium | reverse complement strand
GAATAATCAGAAACATATAGCACTGGTCGCACACGACAATCGAAAAAAAGATCTCATCGAATGGGTTGATTGGAATTTCGATATTCTGCTCAAACACCAACTCACCTGTACCGGAACTACCGGCAGCCTTGTCGAAAAAGCGCTTATAGGCAAACTTGAGGAAAGAAATTGTCACCAAAAACCGTCGATTCATAAACTGCGATCTGGGCCTCTTGGGGGAGATCAGCAACTTGGCGCCTTGATTACCGAAGGGAAAATCGACATCGTCATCTTTTTTTGGGATCCGATGCAGCCCCATCCTCACGATGTCAAGGCATTGCTGCGAATAGCAGTGCTTTACAACATTTCCATGGCATGCAACCGATCCACTGCGGATTTCATTATTTCCTCGCCGTTGTTGGCTGAGAAGGAAGCAATATTAATTTCAGATTCACGTCTGAAAGCTGCAATCGATTTTACTTATTAGTTTCATGCTATGTGGTTTGAAAATCCCCACGTTCATTTTTCTTGAGGGGCCCGAGCAAGGATACGTGCATACCATCAAAAGAAAATATCTGGAGAAGACAGACATGTTGAAAACACCCAAAGCAATCAAACGGGATATCTTAGGTAAATTCCGGTCTCTGTTGTATAAGCATGACACAATTCCGCCGAATTGGCTGCTGAGAGACTACTGGCAGCCGCTGACGTCGCAGGAAAAAGGCAACTTTAATCAGGCTGTGACCGACCTGGTCCACAAAGGGCTGATTGAGCAAGTAGCCGGTCGCATCCCCACTCTTCGATTGACGGATAAAGGCGCCGCTTTAATTTGTTAATTTGCAGTTGATCACTTTGAGAATTTTCGGACATGGATTTTGGATGATGGTCCGTCCGATCCCCTTGGATGGGTGTCTGTGGGATCGGGTGTTACCATTTGCGACACAGGACAGAGTCTTTTTCGGCCTGTTCTTCAACTGGAATCTCCTCATTCAGGCAGGGTTCATCGCCGGAAATTCGAAATTCATCTTCTGTCTGCTCCAAAAGAATTTCTTCTTTCCAGCTTAACTGAATTTCAATTCTCTGTTTTCCTTTTTTTTCAGTCGCCTCCAATTCCACTTCGATTTGTCCAACCGGTTTCAGGGTGACAAAAGAACCCCCTTTCTGGATGACCACTTTTCCCTCCCGAAAGTTTTTCGCCAGATCGGAAAGCAGATTGGCGACTACCTCTGTTTCAACCTTACATTTTACATTAACCTCGTTTTTTCTCATTTCCTGCTCCTTTCTGTTGATGGTTACGCTGTTTTGCTATTGCCGGTCTTACTCAGTAATGACAGATTCATCGGTGTCTTTTGAATCTGACAAAACACCGACAGCCACTTTTTTCTCCAGTGACTGAAGAAAGAGACTTTGTTTCTTTTTTTCTTCCTTTATTCGCTTCTCGGCTTTATGTAAAAATTTTTCGATCGCCTTATTGATCGTGGTTTCAATATCCAGTCGTTTCCCAAAGCTTCGCGCTTCCTCTTTTGCCAACAACAGACGATCCGCCAGATCGCCTCGGATATTGAAAATCATTCGCTTGGTTTCAGCTTCTTCTTTGAAAATAACCATGTAATCCTGTTCCCCGTGAAAACGCCACCCCTTTTTCCAAAGGAGGAAGGGGTCATTTTCATGTCTGAGGGTGAATGCCTATGTATTTTTTTGTACATATTCTGTACAACAATACATATTTTATCCAAGTTTGTAAAGAGATATTTTAATTTTATATAATTTGCTATAATTATAATATAAATCATGATTTTATCATGATAAAATATGAAACAATTTAATAGTAAAACTGCTATTATCTTTTGTTGAATATATGAGTTTATAAGGAGGGGAATCGTTATCAGTAGGGGCGGATTCTGGGCTGATGAAAATTGCCATATATTTTAGTGAAAAACTGATCCTATTTTTGTTCCACTTATATTGTAAGGGATAAAATGGGATCAATTTAAAACCAGTTTTTGGATGATTTTCATCACCCAACCTGTCCCCTACCCACCCTTTACTTTCTGTCTTGACCAATTCGTTTGTTTTTTCGTTATGATCTTATTACAATCAAACGATAAGCATAAAAGGAGTACAAAGTATGAATATCATGTTTCCACCATTGGATTATTGAATCAACCACAGAAGTGAATGCAACCCAACCATGTCGATTAATAACTCGCCACTTGACCAGCTCCGGGATTTTCTCAACAAACTCTTTCAGTTTGAAACTCAGGACCTCGATTTCGGAGTCTATAAAATTCTG
>CAISJJ010000405.1 GCA_903885595.1 uncultured Bacteroidales bacterium | reverse complement strand
CGATCTGAGCGGCTTCTTTGGGAACCTGCCCTGTGTATTGGTCATCTCCTGTCCAGCCCTGGCTGAATGCGCTTTCCCGGATGATATAATCTTTGGTCTTCAGAAAGGTTAGTTCCGAACCCAGTACCTCATCCGATAACTTTCTTAAGGGTGTGAGGTCGTCAATGATCATGATGCCCCGACCGTGCGTGGCGATGACCAGCGAATGTTCGCGCGGATGAACCAGCATATCCATCACAGGAACGTCGGGGATGTTGCCTTTGAACCGGGCCCAGCTTGTGCCTCCGTTGACAGAAACATACAAGCCTGCCTCGGTGCCCAGAAAAAGGAGTCCGGGATTTACAAGGTCTTCTTTAATGACATGACAATACGCCTTGATCGTTGTGTCGGCCAACGCTTTCCATGTTTTTCCGAGATCTCCGCTGGTGAACACCCAGGGCGTTTTATCGCCTGTGCGATGTCCGTCGAAGGTGACGTAAACCCGGTTTTTGTCAAACCGGCCCGGTTCAACATACGAACACCAGGTTGCCGGAGGAAGTCCGGGAATATTTTTAACCACGTTGGTCCAGATTTTCCCGCCATCGGCTGTAACCTGCAGGTTCCCGTCGTCGGTACCTGCCCAGATGATCAGGCTGTCGAGGGGCGATTCATTCACGGTGTAGATGGTGCAATGATTTTCAGCCGATGAATTATCCGGCGTTAATCCGCCTGAAGCTTCGGGCTTCGTCTTTTTCGTATCATTCGTGGTCAGATCGGGCGAGATCCGCATCCAGGTATCGCCGCGGTTGAACGTTTTATACAGGCACTGGGCTGCGGTGTAAAAATGGTTACTCGTTGGACTGAAGATCAGCGGGGTGTTCCAGTTGAAGCGCAAATCGCCGGTTACTTCGTCCTTGAACGGGATCAAAGATTTATATTCTCCCGATTTTTTGTAGTACCGGGCAATCCTGCCTCCCTGGAACTGCCAGTAAAGAATATTTGAATCAAGTTTATCACAATACACATAAAACCCGTCGCCGTAACCCACGCTTTTCCAGTCGGAATTTAAAATGCCGTATCCGGTGCGCGAAGGAGCGTACCACGACCCGTTGTCCTGCAATCCGCCGTAAACATTGAACGGATCGGCCATATCGGCACTGACGTGATAGAATTGTGAAACCGGCAGATTGCCCAGGAATCTCCAGGTGTTCCCTTTGTCCATCGAGCAATAGACACCGCCATCGGTTCCCATGTAGATAAAATTGTTGTCTTTCCGGCTGATGTAAAGCGCATGGCAGTCGCTGTGATAATTTCCTCCTTCAACCGCAGCCGAACCAAATGTTTTGCCGCCATCGATGCTTTTGTTCAGTATAAAACCCGGCTTGTAAACGATGTTTGTATCGGCAGGATCGGCCATGACGTAAGAAAAATAGAAGGGACGGTCGCCGACAGCCTGGGATTCGGTAACCTTGCCCCATGTCAATCCTTTATCTCCTGATCGGTACAACGCACTGTTTTTTGCCTCGATAAGGGCGTACACGATATCCGGTTTCGCAGGAGAGACCGACAGCGCTACCCGGCCCAGAATCCCTTCGGGAAGCTCTTTTGCTACCTTCGTCCAGGTTGCACCGCCATCCGCTGACCGGAATAGTCCGCTTCCCTTGCCTCCCGAACTGAACGACCACGGGGTGCGGCGGAATTCCCACATACCGGCATAGAGAATGTCGGGATTCTGAGGGTCGATCGCCACATCGGAACAGCCCGTGTTTTGATCCACATAGAGGATCTTCTCCCATGTTTTCCCGCCATCAGTTGTTTTGTACAGTCCACGTTCGGAGCTTTCATTCCAGAGGTTCCCTACAACAGCGGCATATAGCATATCGGGATTTTTGGGATGGATGATGATCTTTGCGATCCGTTCCGATTTTTCCAACCCCATCTTTTTCCAGGTTTCGCCTCCGTTGGTGGTTTTGTAAATCCCGTCGCCCACCGATGTGGAATTCCTCACCCAGACCTCACCGGTGCCAACCCAAACCGTATCGGGATGATCCTGGTCGATGGCAATGCATCCGATCGATTGGTTGTGCTTGTCAAAAACCGGTTTGAAGGTGGTGCCATAGTTTTTTGATTTCCACAATCCGCCGCTGGCCGATCCCACGTAAACCAGGGCGGGATTTTTATCCGCCGCGTCGATGGCCGAGATGCGGCCGCTCATGGTGGCCGGTCCGATCTGCCGGGCTGTAATATCGCCAAAGGTGTTCTCATCAATCTTCAAAGTTCCCTGCGAATATGCGGAACCTGAAAAAAGGAATAGAAGGGAGAACAGAAACACAATGGATTTCATCCCGTTGACCTGGGTAATCTGGCTGGTCATGTTATTTCTTTTTAGCCGGTTTTACAAACAAACTGTCATTAATCCCGGGGTTGATCTCATATTTTTCGATCACCATGCGTTCACCGGTTTCGCCGTTGTACTTGCTCTCCATGGCGAATGGCATCAGGACGCCTTGTACCTCTTTATAATTGCTTGTGTAAGTGTCGCTTTCCACATCATTTCCCTGTATTTTCGTGACAGAGGAAACCTTTAGCGTGACAAAATTCTCTGCGTCTATGTAATGCGTTTCCACATTCCCGTCGGAGAGGATAGCCTTAATTTTGTATACAGGGGTTCCCTGCATGTCTTCCTTGCCGATGAGTTCAACTTTATGACCTTTTTCTTTCCAATTGAAGAGTGGTCCTTCAAAATCAGTCTGCTCTTTCATGGCTTTCACCTCATCCGGCGTCATATCCTGGGGATCCATAGAGCCCGACCATGGGGCAACAGCCCATCCGGCCTGCCCGTCGAAAACCCGCAGCATTTTGTTCCCCTGGATCTCCAGCTCAAATCTTATTTTGCCTGGCCTTTTCTGATAACTCATAAATGGCAGCTCCATACCCTGACTGATAAATTTTCCCGTCGCGGTAAAGGCTTTCCACTCCTTCATTTTATCAATCCCCATGGTTTGATGATACTTGTTTAGAATTTCATCCAGGTTCAGATCCTGGGCCATCCCCGAAAAGGAGAGAAAAGAGGCAAGAAAAATGGCAATTGCGATTGACTTTTTCATTTTTTTCATTTTTTCATTTTTTTAATTGATTGAGCGATACCAGTGAAATTAACTTAAGGAGCGGAGACCTTTTCCCATACGCTCCGTAGGTGCGAAATCTTGGTAGAACGATGAGGTTCGGGAGCATTTCGCTCCGTAGGTGCGAAATTATTTCCCGGAGAATCAAATCCAGAATGTATTGCGCACCTACGGCGCGCTGAGCTCGGGGTGAGGGTATACGGGCTACCAGGATTTGGCTCCTACGGAGCCGGAAAGGATTATTTAAAACTGTATCGTCAAACAGGAAGGATCTTGCTATGTTGAATTTTTCTGGTATTATTGCGCTCATTCAATTTGTTATAACGTGATTTCTGCTCATATTGCGAATAATAAAATTCAATTGACGAAGATGAGGATGAAAAGTTACATTCATTTTCTTTGAATATTTTATTTTGCAAATAAAAAATACACACGTATGAGATTATTCTGCCGTTCACGCGATCATAAAGAAAGTAATTCTACTTTGTTACGATTTCGTAATACCTAATACGATTTCGTAATTATTCCAATCGGATTCTTCTGTTAATATTTGTATAATATATTGATTGACATATTATTGCAAGCGCTGGCATAACATTTGATAGCAAAATTCCCAAAACCAACCTACACCTGCTATGAACATTAAAATCATCCCGGCTGTTTTAATGCTCAGCATTATCATGGTCATCGGCTGTAAAAAAGATGAAACTCCCGTTTCGAACGAGCCGACTGCCAGTTACAAAAAAGTCTTCAGGGTGGTCGACAGCCTTAGACAGGCGCTGCAGACCTCATCCGGCAAAGTCATCCCGTCTCTGAATGTATTGATCAACACGCCCACTGAAGAGATCTTTGTTTCGTCCGTGCCGCAAAACGGGGTGCCCCTCACCAGGGATACGTACTTTCGTTTTGCTAGCAACACGAAAAACATGACGGCTGCTGCAATACTGAACATGCAGGAAGATGGCTGGCTTAACATAACAGATAAGCTCACCGACCTCATTCCGGGCAGCGATGTTCCATACGTACCCACTACCACCGCGTGGAACATCCCCAATAAAAACCTGATAACCATTAAGCAGTTAATGCAGCACTGTGCAGGTATTTATGACCTGGTGAACGATACTGTGCCCGGATGCGGCGGAAAATCTTACACAGCTTACATAGAAGGTTTGGACCCCAACCATCAGTTTACAGCGGGTGAATTTGCAAACCAGCTGAGGGTTAACCATCTTTCAAGCTTTCCTCCCGGAACCAGCTGGTCCTATTCAAATACCGGGTATGCCTTGCTTGCCGAAGTAGTGGCAAGGGTATACACATTCAATAAGGGTATGGCAAAAGTATATACAGACTATATGAATGATTACCTGATGGGTGCCTCGGCGCCGGTTCCGCTTGGCATCAGGTTTCCCTACCTTTCAACCGATCAGCAGCTTCCACTGCCATTTATCTCCTCAACGAATTACCAGGAAAACGGGGAGACAATCGTCTACACCAACTGTAACATGAGCGCAAATGTATCGGAAGGAAACGGTTATGGCACCATGCGCATGCTGAACCAATATGTGCGTACACTGATGACAGGCTCGAACATACTGACTCCTGCAAGTGTAACGCTGATGCAGACAGATATTTCGCCGGGTTCAACAACCTATGGACTTGGCTGCGCCTATCAGAAAAACCTGGGATACGGCCATACGGGCTCTACTCATGGATATATGTCGGTGATGTTTTATGATCCGCTTACAGGGGTGTCGGTGATCGGAATGCTTCCGGTATGGGATTTTACCCGTGGGTTGGATTCGTATAACCATGCGAATACGGAGATGATCCGTGCGTGCTATTTAGCCCGTATGGTGCTTGGTTATCCGGGGTATAAGTGATTGTATTGAATGACAAATAATAAGCAATTTTTCCGTCACATCCTGTCGATGTTCCAGGCTGGCAAATGGCAGAATTTTTCATGGAGCTGCACCACCCCGGTCACCCCGGCATAAATTTTTGTTGAAACGCTGCTGTAAAGAAAATGAATGCAGAATGTGCCATTTGCTGAAATTGAAAAATTTGTTCTGATATGAATCACTGACCCAGTTACAATTTATTACTTTTACATTTAACAATGACTTTCTTTCTGCCAGCCACATCACTAATTAATATAGGCTTATCGCATTTTCTTAAAGTACATTATTAAAGGCTGACTTGTTGCCGAAAGGCACATGGCGCTCCTGTCTCAAATCAATAAAACCTGGAATTGATGAAAAAACTAACCTTTACAATTATCGCGTCGGTGGTCGTTATCCTGATCATCGTGTTACTGTTTTTCTTTGGTCGTAAAAAAGAAAATTCAGGCAGGAGGGAGGTGCTGAGCGATGTTCCGGTGACCATCGACACGGTGAAAAAACAGTCGCTGACAAACCTGGTAAGCCTGGTCGGGCTCATCGACCCCACCAACGATGTGGAGATCATTCCCGAAGCCAAGGGGATGATAACGAAGGTGAATTTCAAGATCGGCGACCAGGTTAAGAAAGGAACGGTGCTCATAGAGATCGACGACCTCCTGATAAAATCGGATCTTGCCAGGCAGGAGATCAATTACTTCAAGGCCAAGCGGGAGTTCGACCGCAATAAAACCCTGTATGAACAAAATTCGATCTCAGCCTCTCAGCTTGATATCTCGAGGCTCGACATGCAGGCGGCCGAAAATGACCTGACCAGGGCAAAGAAAGCCCTTGACGACACAAAGGTCAAAGCCCCCATCAACGGTACCATCAACAGTAAAAAGATCAATGAGGGTTCCTATATCCAGCAGAATACATCCATCGGAAATATCGTCGATATTTCAACGCTGAAGGTGAAGGTGAATATATCGGAAAAGGATGCTTTTGTGTTGCATCCGGGCGACAGCGTAGAGGTAACAACTGATGTGTATCCGGGCCACCGTTTTCTTGGACATGTTGACAACATTGCGTCCAAAGCAGATGAAGCCCATACCTATCCGGTGGAGATTCATCTTCCGAACGCTCTGTCATTCCCATTGAAGGGCGGGATGTTCGGACGGATCAATTTCACCTCCATCACCTCGCGCGATGCCATAGCCATTTCGCGCGATGCCCTGATCGGGAGCGTTAAGAATGCCCAGGTTTTTGTGATCAAGGGCGACATCGCATCCCTCCGGAATATCACCATCGGGCGTGAATCGGGACAACTGCTGGAGGTGTTGAACGGACTGGAGGAGGGAGAGATGGTGGTGACCAGCGGTCAGAATAACCTTTCGGATAATCTGAAGGTCGTCATTGTAAAATAATACAAAACAGCTGTCATGTCGATAACCGAACTTGCGATAAAACGCCCGTCTTTCATCATTGTCATCTTTCTTGCCCTTGGAATGCTTGCTGTTTTCGGCTATTTCCAGCTTGGATACGAGCTGCTGCCCAAAATCGATCAGCCCTATGTGACTGTTAAGACCGAATATCCGGGCGCTTCACCCGGTGAAGTTGAAAACAATGTTACGCGACTCATCGAAGATGCCCTGTCGGGGATTGAGAAGGTGAAGAATATCAGTTCAACCTCTTACGAAGGACTCTCCATCATTGCGATTGAATTCTACCGGAATGCCACCATCAACGTTGCTGTTCAGGATGTTCAGCGAAAGGTGAACGAGATCATTTCGACCCTGCCCAAAGAGGTGAAAACTCCGTCGTTGCTTACCTATTCTGTTAGCCAGATTCCGGTTCTCAGGCTTTCTCTTACGTCGAACCTTCCTGCAGCAAAATTTTACACCCTGGTCGATGACCAGATCAAACCCAGGTTGTCGCGGGTGCAGGGCGTTGGGAACATCACCATCAACGGGGGGTTTAAACGGGAGATCAAGGTGAATATCGATGCTCAAAAGGTTCGCTCTTATGGTCTTTCGATCAGCCAGGTGGCTAATTCCATCAATGCTGCAAACCTCGATTTTCCGACCGGAAAATTAAAAGACCCACTTCACCAGTTCGTAGTGCGGGTTGCGGGGAAGTTCACCTCGCTCGAAGAGATGAACAACCTGGTGGTAGGCTACTCCAAAGAGGGTGGAGAGATCCGGCTCCGCGATATTGCCGAGATCCACGATGCAACGGTTGACCCTACCCTGGTCAGCCGGTTCAACGGGATCAATGCACTGGGTCTGGAAATCCAGAAACAGAACGATGCCAACATGGTGAAAGTTTGTGAACTGGTGCGGCAGGAGTTGAAGGTGCTGGAGGCAGATTACAAAGGGCTGAACCTTCATTTCGACATTGCCGACGACCAGAGTGTGTTTACCATGGCTGCTGCAAAAGCGGTGATGGAGGATCTTGGCCTGGCCATCATGCTTGTGGCTGCCGTGATGTTCCTATTCCTTCATTCGGTACGCACGTCGCTTATTGTCATGGTGTCGATTCCCTGTTCACTTACCACTGCATTCGTGGTGATGTGGATAACCGGAATGTCGCTTAACCTCTTCACCCTGTTAGCCTTGTCGCTGGTGATCGGCATCCTGGTCGACGACAGCATTGTGGTGCTGGAGAACATCTACCATCACCTTGAAAAAGGGGAGGACAGGCTTACCGCCTCCATCAGGGGCCGCACGGAGATCGGTTTTGCAGCCATCTCCATCACCTTTGTCGATATCGTGGTCTTTGTTCCCCTGGCCCTTACCACCGGGCTCATCGGCGACATCATCCGCAGCTTTTCCATCATCATTCTCGTTTCGACACTCACCAGCCTGCTGGTCTCATTTACGGTTACACCCATACTTGCATCCCGTTTTGCAAAACTCGAATCCATCGATTCCGACAGCCTGCTGAACCGCTTTGGCAAGTACTTTGAGAAGGGATTCGGATGGGTGACCGATAAATATGCGCTGATCCTCGGATGGAGTTTAAGAAATCCATACAGGGTGTTATTTGTAGTTTCATCAGGATTGATCATTACGCTGATGATTCCCGTGGCAGGGCTTACAGGGTTCGAATTCATGAAACAGACCGACCGCAGCCAGTTTTCGGTGTCGCTTGAATATGCTCCGGGGACCACGCTGGAGAGCAACAACCGCCAGACTCGGAAAATTGAAGAGCGGATCGCCTCCCTGCCCGAGGTAACGAATATTCTGACCAATGTTGGCAAAGGAAGCGATGGGATAAGCACCGATAATCAGACAGAGATCGTGGTATCTCTTTGTGACAAGGAGCGGCGCACATTGTCTACCGCCCAACTGGGTTCGAAGGTTAAGGAGCTGACGGCAAATATTCCGGGGGTAAAGATTTACGTCAACCAGATCGGATTTACCGGTGGGGCCAGTTCTGCTCCAGTGCAGGTGGAAATCACCGGCATTCATTACGATTCTATTATGAAGTCGGCCGATTTGGTAGCTAAAGCGTTGATATTGACACCCGGGGTGACCTATCTGCGTTTCTCAGCCACCAGGGGTAATCCTGAGACCAGGGTGGAGATCGATCGCCAGAAAATGGCAGCGCTGGGTTTGAGTGTCAGTGACGTGGGTTCGGCGCTACAGGTGGCCCTTACCGGGAATAACGACTCAAAATACCGCGACGGATCGAATCAGTTTGACATCAGGGTGGCGCTCGACAAGTTCGACCGCACCAATCCCGATGATATTGCTCATCTTTCCTTTATCAACGATAAAAACAGGATTATTGAGCTGCAGCAGTTTGCCAGCATCTACCAGTCTTCCGGACCTACGAAACTGGAGCGCAAGAACCGCAACGCCCTTACAACGGTGAGTGCCTATACCGATGGCTCACCGGCCGGCTCTGTTGTTCAGGCTTTTGCAGCCCGGCTTGGCACTGCCAAAGCAGGGGGTACGGCTATCGGATTCGGTGGCGACCAGGAGGAGATGCTCACCTCCTTCCTCAGCCTGTTCATCGCACTCGTTGCAGCCGTCATCTTTGTCTACTTCATTATGGTGATCCTGTACGATTCATTCGTCTATCCGTTCGTTGTGCTGTTTTCCATCCCGGTGGCGCTCATCGGGGCCATCCTGGCGCTGGTCTTCACAGGAAACACCATCAATGTATTCTCCATCCTGGGTATCATCATGATGGTTGGGCTTGTTGCCAAGAATGCCATCCTTATTGTTGACCGTGCCAACGAACGAAGAGCCGAGGGTGAATCTATAACCGAAGCCCTCATCGATGCCGGCAAGATGCGCATCCGACCGATCTTCATGACCACCTTTGCGATGGTCTTTGGGATGCTGCCTATCGCTACCGCTTCGGGCGCAGGAGCTGAATGGAAAAACGGCCTCGCCTGGGCGCTGATCGGGGGGCTGACCAGCTCCATGTTCCTTACCCTGGTGGTTGTGCCGATTATCTATGAAAAAGTGGCCCGAATGATGGAAAATCGCGATAACCGGAAACGGCTGAAACAAACTGCCATTACGGCGCTGATTCCGTGCCTGCTGATCATGTTTTTCTCCCTTGCCGGATTTTCTCCCGCCAGGGCACAGGAACCTCTTGAATTCAACATGCAGGCCGTAAGGATCGCAATCGTTTTTGACGGTCCGGCGCGCGTGAATACACTCTATCGCACAACCATGGAGAAGGAGATCAGGAGCCTGATGGCGGGGCAGGTTGAGGTTGTTTTTGCTGAACCTCCCGCCTTTACCGGCCAATGGACCATTGAAAGCATAAGAGCCATTAACGACAAGCTCCTCGCCGATAAGAACATTGATATCATCGTTTCATTGGGAGCACTCGCGGCCAATGACCTCTGTCACCGGAAAAACCTTTTAAAACCCGTCATCGCTGTCCCGGTGCTGAACCGGGAGCTGCAAGGTATACCAGCCACACATGGCACCAGCGGGGTGAATAACCTGACCTACATCCAGCTCAAACCCTCTATTGAAAATGAATTCGCAGAGATGAAGAGGATTGCCAATTTCGATAACCTTTCGATTGTTGTGAGCGCTGATTACCTTGACATCCTGAACCCCGAGCACAGGCCCTTTACCAACTTCGACACCATAAACGGGGTGATGCTGAACCTTATCCGATGCGATACCTCTGCATTGGAAATTCTCAAATCCCTTCCCAGGGAGACGAACGCCGTTTACCTGGATGCCATTTTCAAGATGCCGGCAGAACAGTTCAGTATATTGGTCGACTCGCTGAATGCCAGGAAACTGCCCACGTTCGGGTTCGACCAGGTGGATGTGGAGGCGGGCGTGCTGGCTTCGCTGTATCCGCGCCTCATCGACAGGCTCTCAAAACGTATTGCTTTGGATATCCAGCAGATACTTCTCGGGACAAATGCATCCGCACTCCCGGTGGAACTGCTTACCGGCAAGGGGCTTTTCATGAATCTGGGTACCTTCAACAAGCTCGGCCTGAAAATTCTGTCATGGGACCTTCTCACCGAAGCAACCATTGTTGACCTGCTTAAGAAGGATACATCCGTTCAGTTTGTTCAGTTAAAGGAGGTGATGATGCTTGCACTCGACAGCAACAGGTCATTGGTGGCGAAGAACTTCGAAGTGAAGGCCGGGGCAAAGAATATTGCCATAGCCCGTTCAGGACTGCTTCCGAACCTTGGCGTTAATGCCGTCGGAGCCCTGAATGACAATAAAAATTACCAGTCGCCGCAAATAGTTACGGCCAGCGGCAACATCTCCCAGTCTGTTTACTCTGAGCCGGCCTGGGCCAGTGTAAAGGTCGCAGCATCAAACCAGCAGGCATTGGAGGAAGATTTCAATACCCGTAAACTGGATATTGGCAACCAGGTGGCCAGGGCCTATCTGAACATTCTCGAAAGCAGGCATAATTTCCTGCTGTTGCTCAACAATCTGATGATCAGCAGGTCGAACCTTGAGGTGTCGGTGATGAAAAAGGAATCGGGTTCGGTAGGGGAGAACGAGGTTTATCGTTGGCAGATCGAAGTCGCCAAATCGAAAAAAGATGTGATAAACTCCTATTCAAACATGACCCAGGCTGTTTTCAACCTGCTCCAGCTGATCCATGTCAGATATCTGGTCTCCTATGACCTGGCCGACGTGGAGATTGAATCTTCCGGTTTACTGATTGCCGATTCTGCATTTTTCCGCATCCTGGAGGATCCCATCAGGCTTGAAAAACTCAGCACTTTCCTGGTAAAGGAGGGAACAATGAAATCGCCTTTGATCCGTCAGTACGATTTCCTGATTGCCGCCCAGGAACGGTTAGCCCGGTCGGCAAACATTTCGCGGTTTATTCCGAATACGACCCTGTCGGGAAGTTACACCAACCGGCTTTACCAGACAACACCGGCGGATTGGCCCTTTCCTCCGCCCAAGGATACCTGGAACATCCAGGCCAGGGTCGAGATCCCGCTGTTCACAGGATTGAAGAATAACGCCACCATGCAGCAGGCCAGGCTCACACTGGTTCAGCGCAGGAGTGAACGGCAGGCGCAGCTTGACAAGCTTGAATCGGTCATCCGAAGTAACCTGACCACCCTCATGTCCGACTACTTCAGCCATAAACAATGGCTGCTGGCCGAAACTGCCGGTCGGAAGAACCTTGAACTGGTGACAAACCAGTACCTTCTCGGGAAAAAAAACATCCTCGATGTACTCGATGCCCAGCAGCAATACATCATCAGCAGCATGTCGCGCAACGGCTCTTACTATGCCCTGCTTAAGGACTACTTCGCACTACAGGAATCGCTCGGACAGTTTGATTACCTGGTATCAGATTCGGCAAAACTTGAATACCTTTCCCGCATAAAGGCTTATATGAATGATTAATATAGCATCGGCCGGGGCGACCGTTTGAATTAATTGTTGATTAATGTATAAAAACTGCATCTTCCCAAATGAATATTATTCATTATACAATTATCTTTGTGCTGTGAGAAAGTATTTTTTCCCCTCCCCATCCCTTTGCAGGGGGTGGCTAAAGTAAATCAGGAATTTGATAAAAATTTAAACAATCTCTAAGAACAATTTAAAAAAGGAGGAAGATTATGTTAGAATTTTTTTCAGCAAGTACACGGGCCGTTAATGCAAAAAGAGGGATAACAGAATGCATGGAGTCGGCCCTGGGTAAGGATGTAAGTGATTGCGATCTTGTTGTGATCCATGCATCGATAGGCCATCATTTTTCAGAATTGACTGCTCAGGTCAGACAGCTCGCACCGAAAGCCAGGGTTGTTGCAGCTTCATGTTGCGGTATTGTCGGGAAAGAGGGCGTGAGCGAATCAATGAAAGACATTGCTATTATGGCTGTGCGCGGAAAAGAATTTGCCGTTTCACATGCCGACGGAATTTATGGGTATAATTCCTACGAAAAATGCCGGGAAATTGCCCGGGACCTTTATACACAGGACAGCGGCATCAACATGATCTATTTTCTGGCCTCAGGTATTGATATTGACAACGATGCATGCATTGCCGGGATAGAATCGGTATTTGGCAATGAGGTAACCATTTTCGGGGCCACTTCGTCCGATAACATGCATGGGGTTATAAGTTTCCAGGCTGTTGACGATCAAGTTTTTGAACACGCTGCTTTTATGGTCGGATTTTCCGATCCCGGTCTGAGCGTCGAAACCCAGGCAACTCATGGATTTGTGGCCATCGGCGAACCTATGGTCGTAACCAAAGCTGAAGGATATAAAATACTGGAACTTGACGGCAAACCGGCCTGGACAGAATTCTTAAACCGGCTTGGCTTGCCTGAGTCGGCAAACTGCGGAGACTCCATACCCATTGGGGCGCTCGCCGAAGAGTTGTCGCCCGAACTTGCAACAGAATACGGGAACCGTCATATACTCAGGGTAGTAACCCATCATGTGGGCGATACAATATTATATGCCACTACGATTAAGGAAGGAACCCGCTTATGGCTCACAACCCGTGATGAGGATTTGATTTTCAACGAAATGGACAGAATGGTGAACATGATGGTTGAAAGAATAAAAGGACGAAAACTACTTGCTGTGTTTCATGCCGACTGTCTCGCCAGGGGAAAGTTCCTTTTTAACCGCATACTGAAGGAAGAACTTGTAAACAGAATGCAATTCCCGTTTTCAGCAGGCGGTGAATGCCCACCCTGGCTTGGGATGTATGGTTTCGGAGAATTTGCCCGCCTGGGCGGAAAAAACATGTACCATAACTACACAACAGCTCTGTATGCGATATACAGAAAATAAAAAAACCGATGTCGGTACCGGATGATTTTCAGATAAAAAAACCAGAATTCTCAGGAACGTACGAAGAACTTCTTAAAAAATATACCGACTTACAGCTGAGAGTAACAAGGTTTTCTGCCGTTGAGCAACAGATGATCAACATCAGGAACAGGCTCGACCATGAAATATCCATGCATAAAAGGATGCATGGTGTAAATAAAAGAGCGCTGCTGGAAATGCCCGATGATGAATTTTCAAAATTCATTTCCGAATCGGTTGTCGACATTTTTGAAGTGGAAGTAGGCCTTGCAATTATCGTCGATACCGATACGCCGGGCCTGCTGACGGCAGGGGTCGAGGGAGCATCGATAGCAGCTGAAGAATTTCAGCAGATCCATTCCGTTTTAACTTCTTTGTGTTTATCAGGCACTTCAGGAAATATTCTGAAAATTGAACCTTCCGATTATGAATTATTAAGGCCCCTTCTTCCGTTAAAGCAGGCTTATGGAATTCAGCTGACCGATCAGCACAATAAGATCTCTCTGCTCATAGCCGGAGGGATACTCGAAACCGGGGTTCTCCTCTATGAGCCTTTGGATAAAGACAGGGAAATAATTTTCAGTTTGTTTGCTCAGCAGATGCTTGCACAGGTTGTAAACCGCAAAAAAAATAAGACCATTATCAACCAGGTCGAAAAAATTGAAACTTCCGGTAAACGCTTAGCCAAAATCACCGATAGTTTTCTTTCGTTTGGCGCCATTCCCAACGAAAACATTGACCTTCTGACAAAATTGTGCGGAGAGCTGATGAAGGCTGATGTTGCTGTTTATTTCCGCATGGATCAGAATTTCATTCATTGCATCGGAAAGTGTGAAACTGAGGCTGGATTGAAACATGACAACAATTGCGACCTGTGTCTGAATTTGTTAAATAACCTGAAAGATGATTCATTTTTATTTTACAAATCGGATGAAATTCAGTATTTAAAAAATCAGCATACATGCTTTTTTCACGAAATGAAGACATTTATCGGATCTTCTGTTTTGCTGGAAAATAAGCAACTGGGTTCGCTTGCGATCATTTACAGAAGAGATTACGCACCTGACGAAAACGACAAGCAGATCATGAAAATAATTTGTGCCGGTATAGCAGTGGAGGAGCTACGGAGTATTTCGATTGAGAAACTTCGCCAGCACGAACAGCTTCTTGCTTCGGTGGTGCAAACCCAGCAGGAAATGATTTGCCGCTTCCTGCCTGATACTACCCTGACTTATGTAAACAAACCATATTGTAAGGCTTTTGGTAAAACCGAAACCCAGTTGCTTGGGACCAAAGTCATTGATTTACTCCCCGACGCCCTGAGTACTGAAATATTAGGAAAACTTTCACAAATAAACACCGAACATCCTTCACACACAGCCATTCAACAGATTCAAACGCAGGATGGCGGTTTTGTCTGGCAGGAGTGGACCGACACCGCCATCTTCGATAAACAAAACCACATCGTTGAATTTCAGTCCATCGGGCGTGATATCACTGAAAGCAAACAGGCTGAACTGGAACGTATTGCCAGAGAAGTGGCTGAAGACTCGAATCGTGCCAAAAGCATGTTTGTGGCCAACATGAGCCACGAGATCCGCACACCTATGAATGCCATCCTGGGATATGCTGATATACTTGATTCGGCACTGACCAGCAAAGTGCATAAGGAATACATTGCATCCATTAAAACCAGCAGTAAAAGCCTGCTTACAATTATTAACGATATCCTTGATTTGTCGAAAATCGAAGCCGGGAAACTGGAACTTCATTTTGACATCGTAAACACAGAACTTTTCTTTTCGCAATTTCAAAGAATCTTCGCACCGAAATTTGAGGAAAAAAATATCATCTATAAGCTGGAAATAAAGCCATCGACCCCTGCAGGCTTCTGCATCGACGAAATCAGGCTATTGCAGATTATTTCAAATCTGATTGGCAATGCAATTAAATTCACCGGTAAAGGCGAGATCAAGCTGACTGTCTGTGCCGAGAACATCAGGGTTGACGAAAAGCTTCCTCTCAAATCCGATACATTTGCCGACCTGGTGATTGAAGTCAACGATACGGGAATCGGCATACCTGAAGATCTTCAGGAAATTATTTTCAATGAATTCGTCCAGGCAGATGACAGAAAAACCCAGGGTACCGGACTGGGACTTGCGATTACAAAACGGCTGGTTACTCTTTTAGGTGGGTCGGTTAGTCTCACATCGTCCCTGAACACCGGCAGTACATTTAAGGTTATCATCCCTGGGGTTGCCTGTTCTGATGATGCGAAACGAAAAATTTCGGAAGATGATTTCATCCCTGAATTCATTCAATTTGAAAAATCCCTGATTCTTGTCGTTGACGACAATAAGGAAAACCGCAATTATCTGAAAGACGCCTTGAAAAATTCAGGAATAACGGTTTCCATGGCTTCGAACGGGAATCAGGCGCTGACCATAGCCAGAAAAAAACTTCCCAGGCTGATCATTGCCGACATCAGGATGTCAAGAATGGATGGTTTTGAATTACTGAAATTAATCAGGGCAGACGAAAACCTTCACCATATTCCTGTTATCGCCTATACTGCCTCGGCAATGAAGAGCAGCAAGGAACGTATCCTTGATCATGACTTTGCAGGATTATTGATAAAACCCGTACTTGTAAGTGAATTGTATAAAGAATTATGCAGGCATATACCCTTTACCTCAAAGGAACATGTAGCCAATGGTCAATCCTTTATGCATGATGATAATAAGGAAGATGTTCATCAGCTCAGGGAACTTATACAGACGCTTGAAACCCGGTTTGTGAAAAAATGTGAAGCCTTTACAAGCCGGCAGCCTATTGCTGAAATCAAGGAATTTGGCGATGGCTTGATACATCTTGGCCGGGCCCACAATGCAAAGAACCTCATCAGCTTCGGGGAAGAAATGTTGCATGCTGCAAACGACTTCAATATTGAACGAATACTCGTACTGATCAATAAGTTTCCTGAACTGTTAAATAAATTAAAGGCATTAATTTAGATGCAGCCACACCACTATGGATGATCAAAAAGCAGCGGCAAACAGCGTTTTAATCGTGGACGATAATCCAAAGAACCTCCAGGTTCTTGGTAAATTCCTTCAGAATGAGCAGTATGAACTGGAGTTTGCAATTAACGGCAGCGCAGCTCTTGAGTGGCTGGCGATAAAGCCATTTGATCTGATATTGCTGGATATAAACATGCCGGGAATGGATGGATTTGAAGTGTGCAGAAAAATAAGATCCGACCACAAACTGGACAAAATGCCGGTTATTTTTCTTACTGCCGAAACCTTCAGGGAAAGTGTTTTAAAAGGATTTGAACTTGGCGCACAGGATTATATTACCAAGCCATTCGACAGCAGAGAGTTGATCATGCGGGTTAAAACACATTTATCCATTAAAAATCAAATGGAGCAACTCGAGAACCTGAACCAATCGCTTGAAAAAAAAGTTTTGGAGAGGACTGCTGAACTAAACAAAGCCAAAGAGAAGGCAGAAGAAAGCGACCGGCTTAAATCAGCCTTTTTAATCAATATCTCGCATGAAATACGGACTCCCCTGAATGGGATATTTGGTTTTTTACAATTACTGGATATGGTGGATTTTGATGAAGCAAGAAAAAAAGATTTCTCCTCCATGGTTTATTCAAGCGGACAGCGTTTACTTAATACCATATACGACATCATAGAGTTATCAACTATTGAAGCAGAAAAATCGATACTGTCATTTTCAGAAGTAAATATCATGGAAGTTATGCAGTTCCATTATGAGTTTTTTATGCCCCAGGCTGAGGAGAAACTACTGGAACTGATTATTG
>CAISJJ010000404.1 GCA_903885595.1 uncultured Bacteroidales bacterium | reverse complement strand
GTTCTCATCGTAAATCTGAACAACAGCCTGCGATGCCGTTATCGGAGTGGCTCCGCCGGTAAAGTCGTAGATGTAGTATTGATAGATGCCACTGAATTTCTGATAGATCGTCATAGTTTCGGGGCCATAACCTTGCGTTACATCATGGTCAAGTGCAGCATAGGGGGCCGATGTTGCGCTTCCCTGATTCTGGTAATAAATATGATAGGCTTGCCCTTCAATTACAGGGGTATTAAGATGAGAGTCAAGATCAGGCGGATCAGCTCCCCAGTTGAGGACAAATCGTATTGAACCCGGAGTCAATGCGGGTGAAAGCGAAATGTTTAGCGTAAGTGTCCCCCCTTGCGGGATGATCACCTGGCTATTGGAATAGGTTGAGTAGTCAAGTTTGGAACATGTCACGGTATGTGCATTCTCAGTGGATTGATCGAAGAAACTTACAGCCAGAGGCGCTTCCCCCGAAGTATTGTTCGCACTGAAGGCGGCTTTTAGCGCCCCGGCCGGGATATTGGTGATGGTATAGTTGCCGTTGTCATCGGTGTATGCTGATAAACCGGCTACACTTACCAAAGCGCCGGGGATCGGGTTGCCGTTCAGGGCATCGGTGACAAGTCCATTCAGCGTACCTGTGCCGCCTGAACCGGTTACCGAAATATAGTTATTTTTCACCTCAGTATTCGAATTTGTTCCATCGCTGATGGTGAGCGAAACATCGAATGTTCCTGCGCTGGCGTATGTATGGGACGGATTTTGCTGAGCGCTTGTGGCTCCATCGCCAAAATCCCATAACCATGAGGTAATGTTTTTAGGGTTTAACAAACCAGGGTTGGTCTCTTTTGGCGGCATGGCATCTCTGAAACTACCTGGCGCCGACTCCTGAATCACATTGCGGATGGTAATTTGCCCGTTGTCGCCATTCATATCGCAAACGTACCAGTACCGCCCGGTTCCGGCGCCAGGCGCCTGTAAAGTTTGCAGGAGTCCGTTCTCATCGTAAATCTGAACAACAGCCTGCGATGCCGTTATCGGAGTGGCGCCGCCGGTAAAGTCGTAGATGTAGTATTGATAGGTGCCACTGAATTTCTGATAGATCGTCATGGTTTCGGGGCCAAAACCTTGCGTTACATCATGATCGAGCGCTGCATAGGGGGCCGATGTTGCACTTCCCTGATTCTGGTAATAAATATGATAGGCTTGCCCTTCAATAACCGGCGTATTAAGATGTGAGTCAAGATCAGGCGGATCAGCTCCCCAATTCAGAACAAAGCGCATGGATCCGGGAGCGAGTGTTGGAGAAAGCGATATGTTAAGATTCAATGTTTGGCCGGGATCGATGACCACCTGGTGATTGACATATGTAATATAGCCGGTTTTAGAACATGTAACGGTCTGCGCATTCTCACTTGACTGATCGAAGAAGGACACAACCAGCGGCGCTTCCCCCTGTGTGGTACTGGCGCTGAAATTGGCATTCAGGGTTCCCGGGGGGACATTGTAAATGGTATAATCCCCATTGATGTCTGTCGTTGTATTTAGTCCGGCAATCTCAACAAACGCTCCCTCAATGGGATTGCCATTAAATGCATCGGTCACTTTTCCGGTAAGGGTAGAAGTTTGACCAGAAGTGGTTATCACCTCAAAGTCGTCGACCATAAACAGAAAGGCATTATCTGAAATGCATTGTATCCCAATATACACCGACTGTCCGTTGTAGGCGTTCAGGTCGAAGGTTTTCAATTCCCATGCCGTGGACGGAGCGGTGAGATAATTTGTGCCAGAGATGATGGTGAAACTTGCAGGAACGGTGTTGGTCGTGGAAACGCCAACCTTGTAACGCTCCAGGCCATATTGGGCGGTATAGGATTTAACCCAAAAGGAAACAGATGAACCTGTACCCAGTATAACTTGCTGTGATATCAGCCAATCGTTGTTAACTGCTCCATTTGAGGCAAAACAGGCCGCAAATTTATTTCCGCTGTGAGGCTGGATTGAGCCGCTGGTCATGGGAGGTTCAGTTGCTGATGGATTGAAAACAATAAATGCCATTGGCTCGAAATTATTTGGAAATGTCACGCCCGATATGCCCCAGGTCGGAGCTCCGTCCACATCAACCAGGGTCCAGGGAGGAAAGGTTAAATTAAAATCAGGGTATGACTCGAAGCCGTCTGCAAAACCAGCTGTCAAAGGAGCTGAAGGCTGATTAAAAATGGCTTTTCTGACCTGAGATATCGGTTTGGCCTTTCCTGATATTTTGCTGAAAGTCTGCGATTGGGCACACACAACAATCATCAGAATAGCTGTGAGTAGAAGGTTGATCTTTTTCATAACTGCCAGATTAAAATTCTATTGAACAAAAAAGAGGAAACATGTTTTATAAATTGATGAAATTGCGACTGAATGTAGAGATATGTTGAGACTGTAATTTCATTTTGGGTTTTGAATACACCCAGACCACCACCTTCGAAAACGTCAAACAATTGCTGCATTGCAAAACGAAAAACACTGCTTCTTCTGGTTTTGTGTATCTGGTGTGGTTTGTGTGTAAAAATAAAACAACACCTATAAATAGTCAATGACACAATTGTGTCATTTTGATAGCATTGCGGGATTTGGGAAGAGGGCTACTTAATCCGTTCCCTGATGGCTTTAGAAACTACCTGGGACCTGGTGTGTACCTCGAGTTTTTCGTAGATATGCCTGAAGTGGTTGCGAACGGTTTCAGGGCTGATAAACAGCTTTTTGGCAATATCCTCGGTGCTGTCGCCTGATACGATCATGGTCAATACCTCTTTTTCGCGGATAGTAAGGTGGTAATCGGATTCGGGAAGGGGGGCGTTGAATTTGAAAATATCGAGTAGTTGTTTTGCAACAGAGGGGGTAAGCGGCGATCCCCCTTCAAAAACCTGCCGGATGGCTTCCATGATTTTAAGGGGGTTTGTTTTTTTAAGCACATATCCATCGGCGCCATTTTGGATTGATCTGACCACGTTCGCATCGTCCTCAAGGATGGTGAGCATGATGATGCGTGTCGCCGGATGTTTCTTTTTCAGATGTGCAATGATTTCAATTCCTGACATTTCCGGCAAATTGATGTCTAAAAGAATAACATCGGCATCGGCGCTGTGTGCCAGCGCCATTTCAGCAGAATCAAAACTCCAGTCAACAGTAAATCCCCCGTCGGAAGCCAAAAGCCAGATCAGGCTCTCCCGGTAATCCTTGTTATCTTCAACGATACCGACCGAAATTTTCATCACGAAACAATTTCTATGTCAATGGTCACAAAAGGCATTTAAAATTTGCATGCAAGGTAAGGGTTATCATAAGCACAATCAATGACCTGTTTGTGCTATTTTGAAGCTGAGGGTGATTCGGGTACCTGATCCGACGGCCGAATTAATCTCCAGTTGAATTCCCGATTCAAGGGCCCGCCGGTTGATATTAGTCAGGCCGTTGCCCTCCGAATAGTCTTCTTTCTTCAGGTCCATATCAAAACCGCAACCGTTATCCGCGACTTCGATTGAACAACAGCCATCCTCAAACCGGGCTTTGAGTAATACCTGGTCTGCTTTTGAATGACGGATGATATTGTTTGCGATCTCTTTAAGAATTAAAAAAATGTGATGACGAAATTTGTCTGACAGTGCGGCATCCCGGCCTGCCAGTTCAATTTCCGATGAGAACCGGATGTTGTTATCATTGAATAATTCAAAATAATAGTTTCTGATTTTTGAAAGAAGACTTTTCAGCAGATCGTGCTTTGGAGTGGTCATCCATATGATATCGGTGATTGAATGAATCGCCTTTTGCGAAAGTTCAGCAATTTTTCCCGAAACCTGCGGACTGTTTATTTCCTGTGACGTCCCATATGCTTTCATCATATTGGCATAGATTGCAATACTCCCAAGGGTGGAAGCCAAATCGTCATGCAAATCGCGTGAAATGCTCTCCCGGATCTCCTGTTTCTCCTTCAGCGCTTTCCGTTTCAGGAGGATCCTTTCTGAAAATAATTGCAAAAGTACCAGGCTGACCAGAACCATCCCTACAGGAATGAAAAATGACATTGCCATTGTTTCGTATAAAAGCTCGTGGTTTATCAGAAAAAACATCATGAACACCGGGATGTAGATGAAAAAAAGTGTTTTTGCCGCGATGACCACCCGTTTCCGCTGAAGGTAAAATGACAGGGTTATAAATCCCAATACCATCAGGTATTTAAAAATTTCCATCTGATTTTCATGATCAACAAAAAATCGCTTCATTGCCTTGTTTGCACTGGAAATGTTTCCGCGAAACCCGTTTTCTTCCTTGATTTGAATAAAATCTCCCTGTTTAATGTTTACGATTTCAATTGTTTTTTCCGAAGCAGGAAACCTGATCATTGCCGAATAGGTCACACCCTCAGCCAACCCCAAAACGGCCTCCTTATCTGATATGGATCCATATCCGCTTCCCCCGTTGATTTCGCGGTATCCCGCTATCTTTTTTATTCCGGTGAAAGCATCAGTTGCATACAGTGTGATTTGAGCGCCGATCGCATCCCGGTTTGATTGAGTCCCCTGCAGCCTGAACGTAACCGATTTTTTTTGTTCCAGGTTGTTGATAAAGAG
>CAISJJ010000403.1 GCA_903885595.1 uncultured Bacteroidales bacterium | reverse complement strand
TGTTCGTGATTGCTTCGCAATTCAGGTTTCAGGTTTCATGACAAGAAGACCGATGACTGATGACCGTCGTCCGTCCTCTGTCATCTGTCGTCCGTCGTCTTAACATGGCTTCGCCCGGTCAGTCACAGGCAGTGCAACTTTCAACGTGTATTTTTCGAATTCGGCAGCGTTCGCTATTGTTGTGCTTTCACAGGATACTCAATGCTTCTCATGCCGGGAAAAGTTGCAAATGTAGTTAGAATTGCCTTTACTGCGCTGTTACTCCTGCCGAATTGTTCCCTTACATTCATTCGTCATTATACCCAGCTTATCCATAGCATATACACCTATGATCGGATATCAGCGGCGCCCAGGCACCCACAGGGTTTTTTATCGTGCAAGGTTCGATGCCGGCACCGGACTCAAACCCGATGCGGGAACCCGCCGGTACCTTATCTGGCGTACACGTCGTTTTGCCTGGATGTGGTGCCAGGCAGGCAAGCGATGGGGCCCCTTTTTTATCCTGCTTGTAACTCAAATGAAGCAGATAAGATTCACCTGCCGGGGAAATTGAATGAGTCATGTTTGAAGTCATTGTATTTTTTAAATCGTACTTCGTACTTCGTAAATCTCAATTGGTCATTGGAAATTGCCATTCCGGGGCTGAGAAGCCTTTTCTTCCTTAATGTGGATGTGTCAATATAAATTCTTGGTTTCATCTGAAAAGCTAAGCTTTTAATCTACTTTTTCAAAAAAAGCTTTGCTTCCCGGAGAACCAGTGAGGCTAAGTTAACGAATAATTTCGCCTCGTCTCCCGTTGGTTTCCCGGCAGGTAGCAAACCCAGGTCCCCGGGATATCGTGAATCAACGTACAATTCATTGAGCAGGATCATGTGTTCTGTTTCCTGTATTACAAATTTCCCGCCTATCATGTTGTAAAGCCTGAGTATATCGTGAGTCTTTACAATGGGGATATCCATCTCTTCAAGGATTGCTTTTAATACTTTTTCAATACATTGCTGAGAGTGAAAGGCTACCAGGTTTGTTAATTCCGGAATTAAAAGCAATTGATTGGCAGCAGAAAGATCATCCTGTGCGGCATCAAGCCACGCTTCAGTCATTTTTTTCATACAAGATAATCCCGGTTGAATCAATTTCACGTTGAAAAGCGCTTTTCAAATTCACGAACTGTTGATACATCGGTTTTGTATGAACAATTAAATCTAATGAATGTGATTCACGGATAAATGAGAGCGCTTTGGCTATCCGGACCTTGATTTTCATTTTTTCTGAAAAGCTCTGTGGAATATAACTTTCGTCGGTAACGACCAGCAGATCTATATCGCTATCCTTATCAGCCTGACCGGTGGCATAGGAGCCGAATAAGATCACCTTTCGCACACCCGACCCATCAAGTGCGCCAATGATCCGGTTTTTCAATTGTTCATCAAAGTGACCTCTTTCTTCCATCGCTATTCATCTTTTTTCTCGGCTTCCATACAAAATTAGCAAAAAGAAATTGTTTGTCAAATTATTTCTCCCTCACTTCCCGCTTTAACCTGGCCAAATGCCCACGGCCAAGAGCTTTAACTTCGCAGCCTAACTCAAAGTATCTTCTGATCTGGTCGTCGGTCAGGATGCCAAAGGCGTCGATGACAGCGATGGGTCCACCCGCCCATTTGACCATATTATCGGGGTTCAAATCAAGGTACTGTTTGTGGGGCACGGCCAGGATCAGCGCTTCGACTCCGCTCAGCGCCCCTGGTAGATCTTTTTCAACCACCGTTTGTTTCAATCCCTCCTGGTTGCGGAAGAAACGTTTCCAGGAACTTCCCGGCGATGGGTAGGTGTCCTGTTCCTCCAGCTCATACCAGTGATCCACGTAAGGGTCGTGGATACGGATCTCGGCGCTCATCTCGGTGAGTTTGCGCACCACCAGTTCGCTGCCGCTGTATAGGATGACGGGTGACCGATGACGGATGACTGTCGTCCGTCGCCCGTCGTCCGTCGTCTGTCAATATCTTAAGGCCCAGTAACCCAGTCCGCCGTCCTTGGGCAGGCAGTAGCCACCGATGCCCGGGCCGGGGAAGATCATGTTGCTGTGGGTGGGGCGCATCTTGATGGCGTTGATCACCTTGATGAGGTCGACCCCGTTGCGTTCGGCAAAGAGGCTCCACTCGTTCAGGTAGGCCAGGATCGTGGCGCGGTAGGAGCTCTCCACGATCTTGGTGGTCTCCGATTCGATGGGGCGGTCCATCACCGTGAGCGGGAAATCTTTGGTGTTGAGCACCTCGTGGAGAAACTTTTCGACCCGGGCCCGGGCGATGGGTTCACACCCCGAGCACACCCGCCAGAAGTCGCGGATGCTGGCCACGTAGAAATGACGGATGACCGATGACGGATGACTGAGGACGGATGACGGATGACCGATGACGGTCTTCTGTCGTCTGTCGTCTGTCGTCAGTGGTTCCCGGTGCCACGGTGGTCTCGATGAGCACGAGGCAGTTGGGTTGTATCTTCTCCCCGATGGTGCGCATGGTATCTTCGAGGGCGGCCATATCGGCTTCGCCGCTCTTCATATTCCCCAGCTCCTTTTTGGCAAAGTCGCACTGCACATCCACCACCACACAGTCGGCAAACTGCAAGACATCGCTGTTGTACGTGGCCACCAGGGTCTTGTCATCCAGCACGCACCGTTTGATCAGTATATCCACCTCCGGGTCTTCGGCCTTCACCGGCGCCTCACCGCGGTTAATCAGGGGAATTTTCCAGAACGAACGGGGTGAAGGGCGCTGGCACCCGATCACGAATTTGCTGTTTTTTCCGGAGGCATCCTTCGTATCGGCCACGATGGCGGCCATCACGGCCCCCACGAAACCGAGGCCCATCACGACCACGATCTCCTTGCGCGCTTCACGCGCCTGGTGAACGAGTTCTTCGAGGCGTTTTAGTTCGTTGTTGTAGTCGGCTTTAACCGGGAGGGGGAAGGATTCGCCGGAGGGGGAGAGAGAGGAGGTTTGGGTAGATGTCATGGGTGAATTTGGGGTTTTTGAATATCGAATATTGAACATTGATCAACGAAGTGTGAAGTTTTCACTACGTGATTTTTATTATTGATCATTCGTCATTCCTTTTACGTGGTGGTATTTTTGGTGAGATCCGATGGTGAGTACATGCAATGTACAAAAGAGAAGCTGTCAGCCAAAGTTTGATCGCGGTTAAGGTCCGGCGCCAGATATAAAACGCAGGATTACCTCATCGGGTACACACGGAGCTATACTTTATTTTAAAAGACAAGCAATCCAAAAGTTTCATTATATGGAATACTCAAGTCAATGAACTGAAATTTTGGAGATATTTCTTGCTTGATTATGTCGTATATCTTTTTACTTTCGGAGTCGGCAGATATGTAAAACTCTACTGATTTTTCGCAATCAGCCTGTGCAAAGAGCTTGGTATCATTGGGTATGATATTTCGATTAGCTATATTTAAACTTCCTGCTTTTTTTGCATGAAATGCAATTCTTGCAAATTCGCCTGTCTTTTTAGCGTGTTCAAGGTTGAAAGGAACAATTTGCAGATTCCTGAGAGGTAGTTCATGAACATCACCACCAACACAATATTCGGCAATGCTGATGGTGGAAATCATCATCGTAATTTCGTTCTTCAAAAAATACCGGAAGTAACTATCAGCATTTTTGAATAACAGATCACTTTCATTAAGGAATCGAAGGAAGAAACTTGTATCGAGCAGTACAGCTTTATGCATTATAATCACCCCTGATTTCATTCAACCAATTGTCGGGGCTAATACCGTCAAGCCACGACTTTTTTGCCTTATCGCGTAAAACCTTGAGATATTGCGCATCATACTTTGGCTGGTAGTCAACCAATTCAATAAATTTCAAAGAAGAGGTATCTATTTCACCGGTCTCTGAATGCTGTTTACCGGTTGCCCTTATGCCGAAAGTCTTGTATAAGAGGTTTTCGTCATATTTTTCCAGAAAACTGATCGGCGTTTGTATCCTGACTATACCGATTTCATCGGTATAAACATGGATATTCGCTTTATCTTTACCTCCTGCATTCGTCACTTTTCCATAGAAATAAAATTCAGCATCAGCCCAAATCGCTTCTGTCCTGTAAAAGCGTGTTGTTTTATCAATCGTTACTTCGTTTGTATTATCGAGTGATGTTTTGATACTGAATATATAATTCCGTTTTGTTGCGATATCCTGAATATTCTCAAATGCTTTTGCTGTTCCAAGATCTAAAAAATCGATGTTTTGAACCTGGTTTACCTGTCCGATAATCGCATTAAATCCAATAATATATTGAATAGAAGTTTTTAAAATATGTCTGACTGAACCTTCTTCAATTTTATAACTGATTGTTGGCCGGTCTCTTTTATCACCCGGGTAAAGCAGTTGCTCAGCATTTTCCAGGATAGATATTATCTCCCTGATATCATAATTGTCGGGTGAAAGATCAAGGTTTCCCTTTGATCCTTTGATATTTATCTCGATAAAGCCCACTTTATCCATGTCACAAAGGTAAAAAATTATGAGATTGATTTTTCCATCTGGCCAAATGTACCCTCAATTCTGTGGTTGTCTTCAAAAACACAACTTATGAAAATAGATTTACTCATAGATATTGAAAAGGCTAATTGTTTTTGCTATCAAGAATTTCTTTTACAATAAGTGCCGTAATAAATGAATACGGAATTATGTCAAACTTTTCAGAATACTTATCCTCTTTCTTTTCGGTTTTTATATTAGAATAATCTTTGTCATCTAATATTCTTACAACAATTGAATTTGAGTGTTTTTCAGCTAATATTTTACTTGCTCCTCCAGTTGACTTCAAAAGAAATATTGGTTTGTTTGGATGGAGTTCTCGGAATAAAGCAAACTCTATTTCTACTCCTTCCATTCCTCCAATACAAACAAGTGCATCAATTTTTCCTTTCATCATTTCTCTACGCATGAACTCTATACTCTTATGACATTGGGCTGTCTTTTGAATTTTGGGATTAAACACTTCTCCATTTCTTGCTTCAGTCCAAATTATATCAGAATATCCTAAGTTAAATAAACTGGTTGTTTCTTTTGGGATTTGTTGATTTATTGCAGGCTAATGCAGCGAGGTGAAAATAGTTGAAAATAAAGCCATTGGGTTTTTCATCATGCAACGTTCGATGCCGGCAACGGACTCAAACCCGATGCGGGAACCCGCCGGTATCTTATTTGGCGTACACGCCGATTTGCCTGGATGTGGCGCCAGGCAGGCCGGGAACTGATGGAGGAGCTGCACGGGATCCTCTCAGGCAATACCAGGTTATCAGCGCCTTTGTATAATGGATTTAGCCGATTAATGAACTTTTCTCCAAACGGTTTAATGCGAGTGTAATGAACCCTGGGTTTGAGAACAAGGTGTTTTTCTCCAAATACCTAATGCTTTCAGCTTTGTGTTTTCAAGTATGTTTCTTAGAAGTTATCCAAAACTCATGATCTTTGTCTAAGAAAACAATGTGAAAAATGTTATCATCACTTTCCTTTTTGGTTTAAACTTATCCGGCTTCCCCATACAACAGTCGATTTAGCTTTTCATCAATCTCAAAATATGGGATAGCT
>CAISJJ010000402.1 GCA_903885595.1 uncultured Bacteroidales bacterium | reverse complement strand
TTGTTAGCGGCGAATTTCATTTCCGGGCGCGGACTTGGAGCCAGTGGTGCAATAAAGAGTGTCGTGGTAGCTTCAACGCAAGCAGTAGCTCCAAAATATGCAGAGCGAACGAAATATTTCAAAGAATACCATGAGGAACATTCCGGATCGCCCCTGAAAAACTGGCTCGTATTCCAGATGCTTGGTGTGATCGTGGGTGGTTTTGCCTCAGGAGCATTAGCTGGAAGATTGAAGTTCAAAGTGGAGCATAGCCCTAAAATTACTTCCCGACGGAGACTGATCTTTGCGCTGTCAGGAGGAATTTTATTCGGTGTTGGTTCACAGTTAGGAAGAGGATGCACCAGCGGCTCGGCGCTTAGCGGAATGGCTGTCATCTCATTTGGAGGGATCATTACCATGATGGCTATCTTCGGTGGAGCGTATGCCCTGGCCTATTTCTTCAGGAGAAATTGGATATAAAACCGCACCCCCCTGAAAAGGCCTCACCACCATGTAAAGACCTCACCCCCCTGACCCCCTCTCCTGAAAGAGAGGGGGAACTAAGGTGAGTTTAAATACAAAATGAAAAAACGTAATTTTTAATTTTTAATTTTTAATTATCTATGGGTCCTTTAGCAGTCAACGATATCATCTCTTCCAATACAAACTTTTTCCTGGCTTTTGTCATCGGAATCGGTTTTGGATTTGTCCTTGAGCAATGTGGTTTTTCATCCAGCCGGAAATTGGCCGGACTATTTTACGGATACGACATGGTCGTGTTAAAGGTTTTTTTCACGGGAGGAGTTACCGCCATGCTCGGCCTGTTATTTTTCAGCCTCTTCGGATGGGTTGATCTTAACCTGGTTTATGTGAATCCCACTTTCCTGACATCAGCCATCATTGGAGGTTTGATCATGGGAGCCGGGTTCATCATGGGTGGTTTTTGCCCGGGAACAAGTTTTTGCGGCGCTGCCATCGGGAAACTCGATGCCATGATCTTTATCGTTGGGTTATTTATAGGGGTCTATTTCTTTGCATTCGGATACCCGCTATTCGAAACCCTTTACAAATCAGCCCCCATGGGGTCTCCGAAAATATCAACCATGCTGGATCTGAGCGATGGTGTTTTTGCCTTCATCCTGGTGGTGATCGCCCTGGGTATGTTTTATGTATCGGAATGGATTGAGAAAAAATTTCCGAGGGAGGAATATTAAGCACCCGCCCCAAGCCTCTCTCCCATGGGGGAGGTGAGTAGTAGATGGTTAAAATAAGTATTAAACCAAGTATTATGAAACCTTTACATTACCTGACCTTAGTCCTTTTAATCCTGGCGCTGATCATTGCCCTTGTGCCCCAAAATACCACCCGCCCCTATAAACTGACAGCCGATCAGTTACTTGCGGAAATCAGGACCGGTACGCAATTCATCAGTCCTGATGAAGTAGCAGATAAAATTATTCAGAAAGACCCGTCAATTCAGCTTATTGATGTCAGGAATCCCCGTGAATTCGATATGTTCAGCCTTCCTGGTGCGATCAACATCCCGCTTCAGGATATTCTGTCAGAGAATAATTTTGATGTCCTTAACCAGGGAACAAAAATGAACATTTTATACTCCAACGGTTCAACCGAAGCCAATGAAGCCTGGCTGCTGACCCGGCAACTCGGCTATCAGAACAATTATGTGCTTCACGGGGGGCTGAATTACTGGATGGAGACCATCCTGAATCCTTCGCAGCCTGGAAACATTGCGGCAAACGATGAAATTGCCCGGTACGATTTCCGGAAAGCCGCATCCATGGCATTGGGCGGAGGAGCAGTGTCTGCGATCGTCCCGGCTTCTGATCAGGGTGCTGCAAAACCAAAACCCGGGGTGGTTCCTGTAAAGAAAAAGAAAAAGGCTTCAGGCGGATGCTGATCCTTCGATTGTTTTAATCCAGCAGATCTCTCTTTTCATTCATATTTCTGAAAAGCAGGGCGCTCTCTTCCGACGACAAACCAGTCATTTCTAAAAACCGGTGTGGCACTAACCCTGGAAGATCAAGTAAACTCAACTTCCCTGCCGTCATATTTCGATCCATCACATGGATTATGCTCCGGTGATAAAATCCGCACAAAGGCTCGATATAGCCATTGTGGGAAGGCACAACCATCCTGAGGTTATCATCCAAAGCTAAACATAATTGTTCAATAACTCCTTTGGAAACATTTGGCATATCACAGGTGAGAACCAGATTCCAGTCCCTTTTACTTGCCCGAAGCCCGGCATGAATCCCCGCCAGGGGTGCATTGACCGGCAACACATCGCTTACAACCGGAAAGTCGAGGTAATCAAAATCCCGATTATTGGCGCTGATCCAAATTTCATCTGTAAAGAATTTTGCCAGGTCGATGGAATATTGAATCAATGGTTTCCCATGGAACGGTAAAAACGCCTTGTTGGCTCCCATTCGCTTGCTTTTGCCGCCAGCGAGAATAATTATTGCAAATTTCATTTATGTAAATGTACTAAAGATTCTCGACCTCCCGGGATGAAAATCACATTTGATTATTTATCTTTATGGCAATTTTTAATCCTGAACAATATGACGAATCCTTTCAAGTCAAGGAACTATATTTTCATGTTCATGGTGCTGTTGGTCGTATTTGCCACCAGCTGTAAGAGTTGCAAAAATGAAACGGCCATGGTCACCACATTGCTTGACCCCACACCTGCAATTGTGAAAGACATTGATGGCAATTCATATAATGTCATAACGATCGGCAACCAGGAATGGCTGCTTGAAAATCTGAAAACAACCCGCTATCAGAATGGAGAGGTCATTCCCATGATAACGGATGATTTACAATGGAATAATTTATCAACCGGCGCTTTTTGCAATTATGAAAACGATGCCGGTTACGGTTCAACTTACGGTCACTTATACAATTGGTATGCTGTGATCGACAGTCGTAATATTTGTCCCAAAGGCTGGCATGTTCCAACTGATGAAGAATGGGATATTTTGACCTCCTTTCTTGGCGGCGATGTTGTTGCTGCCGGAAAGATGAAGGAATCAACTGCCACTTTCTGGGTTTCACCCAATATTGGCGCTACCAACGAAAGTGGTTTTACTGCTTTACCTGGCGGTTACCGGAGCGTAAAAGGGGAATTCCACAGCCTGGGAAGCTATACATTTCTCTGGTCTTCAACCGGCTACGGATCTGAAACGGCCTGGTGCCGGTTCTTTCAGAATGCCAATGATCAGATCGACCGGATTGACAATTACAAAGCCTTTGGGTTCTCGGTAAGGTGTGTGAAAGATAAATAAGAAGGTACGAGGTGCGAAGTACTTCAACAGAGTTTCTGAATAAAATCCTGAAGCACCCCCGTAACTTCTGTTGCCAATTCCCCAAGCGCAGGGTTCTGAATTGCCATCATCGATGCCAGCGGGTTCACAGCTGAGACTTCGGTTGAGCCATTTCCTTTGTCGATCACGATGACGTTGCACGGAAGCATGGTCCCGATCTTTTCCTCAGCCTGCAATGCTTTGTAGGCAAATCCCGGATTACACATTCCCAGAATTTTATATTTCTGTATTTCAACGCCCAGTTTCTCATTGAGTTTCTGACGCATGTCGATCTCGGTGATCATACCGAACCCTTTTTCTTTTAATCCTGCAATCACTTTTGATTCAGCCTCTTCGAAGCTGCAATCGAGGATTGTACTGAAATAATATTCCATAATTATTTGTATTTAAGCATGTTTAATTTATTGATAAGAAAATCTTTCGATTTCACCCCAACCACACGATCTATCTCTTTACCGTTTCTGAAAATCACCATGGTGGGGATATTTCTTACTGCGTGCTTTTGTGCAATGGATTGGTATTCTTCAATATTGACTTTGCAGATGGAAACCTGGTCGCCTATTTCCCCTGCCACTTCATTGAGCACCGGGATCATCATCTTGCAGGGCATGCACCAGGATGCCCAGAAGTCAACCAGCGAGATCCCGCTTCTGATCTGATTGCTGAAATTCTTATCAGTCAGAATTTTAATCTTTGGATTGTCAGGCAGCAAGGGGGTATTCTTCATTTTGCGGTAGGCGAAATAGAGATACCCGGCAAATACTGCTGCAACGGCAGCTATGATTATCATTATTGTTGACATTCTGTTTGTGTTTTTATTAAAAATTACTTGTCATTAAACCAAAACAAACTCTTATCCTCATTTTCTCTGCAAGCTGTAAAGGAAATAACCTAACCATGATTTAACCATTTTTTGGAGGAATTAAACGGCGTTGTTATCCGGTTTTTCAGCTAGCCTGCGGGTTGAACTCCTGATTCAGGATAGCGGTTACCTGATTTTTTGTCTGAAGACTTGAAGTTGCTTTGATTACAGTCCCATTCTTGTAATAAATGGTAAATGGTATCCCCATGAAGCCTTTGCACTGCGGAAGATTCCGGATCACATGCGCTTCAGGATTGTCAAATTCCATATCGGCGAATTTAACATATGGATAATCGGGTTCGATCATCTCCATGATGCCATACACAGGGATGCACATCGGCCCCATCCGGCCACAACAAATCATGACATTTTCGTTTTCGCTGATAAATTTCTGATGTTCATCAGCGGTTTCAATGTGTTTCAGGTTTGTATATAACATAAATAGCGAGGTAGCGAGGTAGCGAGGTAGCGAGGTAGCGAGGTAGCGAGGTAGCGAGGTAGCGAGGTAGCGAGGTAGCGAGGTAGCGAGGTAGCGAGGTAGCGAGGTAG
>CAISJJ010000401.1 GCA_903885595.1 uncultured Bacteroidales bacterium | reverse complement strand
CTTTTGCCTGCATTGTAACGCCGATGATTCACATAAAGTAGGAGGGCAGATGACAACAACATTACTTGTAATGACATTAAATGAAATCGATGGCATGAAAAAAATTATGCCGCAAATACAAAAAACTTGGGTCGATCAGATTATTGTCGTTGATGGTGGATCTACCGATGGGACAGTAGAGTGGGCAAGGGAAAATGGATATACAGTTTATATCCAAAAGAAAAGGGGGTTCAGACATGCTTATGTTGAGGTTATGCCGCAAGTTAATGGGGACATATTAATCACATTCAGTCCAGACGGAAATTCAATATCGGAGTTAATTCCCAAGCTCATTGAAAAAATGGAAGAGGGCTATGATATGGTAATAGCATCGCGGTATCTGGATTCGGCAAAAAGTTATGATGATGACTTTCTGACGGGCTTTGGGAATTGGTTTTTTACTCGGACTGCGAATTTGCTTCATGGAGGCAAATATACAGATGCAATGGTTATTTATAGGGCCTATAAAAAGTGTTTAATAGAAGAATTGGAACTTGATCAAGATAGATGGTACTCAGTGCCGGAAAAGATTTTTTCATGCAGGGTGAGTTGGGAACCGCTCCTATCAGTGCGAGCGGCAAGAAGGAGATTGAAAATAACTGAAATACCGGGGGATGAGCCGCCAAGAATTGGTGGTGAAAGAAAATTAAAAATATGGCCGTGGGGCGCGACATTTTTGTATCAATTTATTCGCGATTTTTTAGTTTGGAGATGAAGTTTATGAAAAAATACGAATGTAAAAATGTCATTAAAAAAAACTAATGTGGGGGAAAAATTCATTAGAAAGGTAAGGAAACTGCAAAACTGGATTATATCAGTTATTGTCACAGCGGTATTTGCATTCAGGTGGCGGACATGTCTGCCTTTTTCAGGCAATATGCCTTCAATTGTTGAAAACACTGATCAGCTTGACATCTGGGCAAGATACGTCATCTGGGCAAGAGAACCCTTCATGTGGCCGATAAGTATTGTCAACGGGCTAAATTACCCTTTTTATGATGCAAGTATAGCGAGAGGCCCCCTTCCATTTTTTGCGATAATATTCAAGGTATTGTCAAAAATTAACGGGGTATTCGCGGACTTTTATTACTTTCCTTTGGTAGAGATGATATTTGTCTTTTTTTCTGCATACTTTACCTGTTTGCTGCTGAACTCGCTGAAATCAGGAGATTATTTGCTTAAAATGGCAGGTGCCGTTATGATGGGACTATCATTCCCCCTGCTTTACAGAAGCTCAAATTATTATGGTGTTACGTATTTTGTGTCTTATATCCCATTCTATATGGGATTTGCATATTTCTACCTGAGGTTATTTACCAATACCGACAGAAAATCACTTTTTATATTCATAATATTTATGGCTATCCTGACTTCAATTTTTGAGCATTACGTTTTATTTGGGGTTTATTTTCTTTTGGGACTATGCACTCTATTTTGCCTGCTTAATTGCATATATAACAATAATGTGCAAAATATACTGAGATTGAAATATTCTGCCGCTGCCTTGGCTTTAGGTTTTATCGCCACGCTGTCTGTCGTATATATACTGGGTAATCAGGGAGATATTGATTATAATGTAATCAGATGGGTGTCGCCTCTTGTGGGCCGATTCGGTAACGCATGGGGATATGGGGGAGGATTTGGCGGTGGGTTTCATGTCGCCGATGTTCTGACGTTATTCATCCCCCCTCAATACGAGCCATTATTGCCGGGTCATAAATGGGGTGGGCCAACAGCCATATTAGCAAAAATCGGCTTTCCCCTTACGACAAATTCATTGCAGGATGGACAATATGAGGGATTTAGTTATCTCGGCACGACGGCAATTCTGTTAGCTTGTATATTAGCCATTGCAGGCATTATTCTATTTGTCAAGAAAAGAAATAGGTATCTTAAAATAAAATTTATTCACGATTCATCACTTATTATGAAAAATGAATTGATTAGCTACAGTTTGATGATGGGGCTATCCTCCTTGTTATTGTTTGTATTGAGTTGGGGCTATATTATCCATGTCGGGGGTGTAAGAATTAATGAAATAGCCACTCCCAGCCTAATCATCGCAATGCTATGGCCTAAGTTTATGTTTGTGAGAACCATGGGGCGTTTGGCAATACCTTTCATGCTGTTCGTCACGATTGCCGTTGTTGTACTGTTTGGTCGTCTGTTAAAAAAAGTTACACTTAAAACCCCCAAAGCGGAATTGATTTACAGCATCGTAATTATGGTGGTAATTGGTTTTCATACTTATGAGATAAAAGGATACCTGGAACCACCTCAAATTGTAGTTCATGGGAATCCGCTTGCATGTGAATTTGCAGACAGTGATGTTTTGATAATTAAAAAGGTGACGGCGAGTAAGAAGGCCATTATGGCAGTGCCGACGATCCGGGAAAACCCACAATGGCTGCAAATATGCTATTCACTTGCCTATTTTACGAAAATTCCGATCAATGGCTTTTATAGCGGTCTTGGTGTAAATGAAGCGCATATAAAACAGAATGCATTAGATACGACAGAGATAATATCAGGGAAAATCAAAAATATTAAAGAGATGTATGGTGATGTCGTCATAGCAGCTCCACCACATGTTGCTGATCAGATAATGAGGCTGGCGGATATACCTCTTAAGTGCTATAAACTGAAGCATAAAGGCGTAGTGATTTTAGCTATATGAATTAATATGATCGTTTG
>CAISJJ010000400.1 GCA_903885595.1 uncultured Bacteroidales bacterium | reverse complement strand
GGCAGAACCAACGAATTGAGTTACGATGGAAGGACATTTACAACTGATAAAACTTTTCTTCCTTATCCTCAAAATCAGGTAGACCAATTGCCTATCCTTCGTACAAAGTAGATTTTTTGAACACTTAATCTTAAAAAATATGAAATCTCTAAAATACCTGATATTTTGTGTTATGATCACAGTACTGGCTGGATCATGCAAAAAAGGCCTTGATCCCATAATCCCGGTAGATCCAGGACCTGATTTATTGCCTCCCGTGGTTTTAATCACTGACCCGGATGATGGAAAAGTCGTTGTTTCAGCAGATTCAATTGGCCCTATTACCCTTAAATTTGCTGCTTCAGATGACATAGAGCTTAAATCTGTGACTGTTACACTCGACGGAACAGAAATTGGCACTTACACATCTTTCACCGACTACAGGCGGTTTGCTCCCAAACTTGTTTACCCGGAGCTGCGTGATGGAAACCATGTACTGACAGTATCTGCCGTGGATATGACGGGAAAATCAGATTCGAAAACATCAAACTTCAGAAAAGTAACAGCTCCACCTTACGATCCGATGGATGGAGAGGTTGTTTACCTCCCGTTCGACGGTGGCTTTCTGAATTATATTGGCTATATTGAAGCTGGTGTTGTAGGAGCCCCAAGTTTTGCCCCTGGTAAAGTACTGGATGCCTATGCCGGAGCTACCGATGCTTATGTAACCTACCCAAGTGCCGGCATAGTAGGGGAGGAATTCAGCTTTGCATTCTGGATTAAAGTTAACCCCACTCCAACCAGAGCTGGCGTTTTCGTCATTGGTCTTGACGGCGGTACTGGTAACGATGAAGACAGGAAATTTGGCCTCAGGCTCTTCCGGGAAGGTACTGTAACCAGCCAGAATTTCGGACTTAATGTGGGTACAGGAACCACGGATGTTTGGGTCAATCCATTCGTTACACTGCCGGTAAATGAAGAATGGGTTCATTTTGCCATTGCCATTTCGCCCACGCTTATCAGTTTGTATGTGAATGGTGATACTGTTTCAACAAAAACACTCATTGCCCCGATTGACTGGACTGGCTGCAGTACAATTTCCATGGCTTCCGGGGCCCCCAATTTTGTAATATGGGAACACTTCTCCGACCTCAGTCTGTATGATGAAGTGCATCTCTTCACCCGTGCGATCACCCGTGAGGATGTTCAGACACTCTTCAATGTAAAAAAAAAATGAACTGAAATTCATTGATTCAAAAAAGAGGGAAAGGTGACACCTTCCCTCTTTTTTTTACTTCAACGAATCATCATTAACAAGGAATATCATCTACCAAAGGGCACCTATGAAAACCCTGAAACTTTTTCTGGTTTTGTCTGTTTTCGGCTTAACTGCCTGCCCACGTCAGCCGGAACACTGTTCAAAACAAGCCGGGTTTCCGGCGATCTCCGATGATTCGTTGCTCACACTAGTTCAAAATGCAACATTTCGATACTTCTGGGATGGAGCAGAACCTGTTTCCGGTTTAGCGCCCGAACGCATTCATCTGGACGGAAAATATCCCGAAAATGACCGGTCCGTAGTTACTTCGGGTGGGTCGGGGTTTGGAGTAATGGCTATTCTTGTAGGAATAAATCGTGGATTTGTTAGCCGGGAAAATGGGTTTGCTCATTTAAGAAAAAGTATTGACTGGCTGGCAAAAGCCGACCGCTTTCACGGCGCCTGGCCGCACTGGATGTATGGCGAGACCGGGAAAGTGAAACCATTTGGTCCCAGGGACAATGGTGCCGACCTTGTGGAAACCGCTTACCTGATGCAGGGGCTTTTATGTGTAAGGCAATATTTCATAGACGGTAATGCAGCAGAGAAACAACTTGCAGCAGATATCGATACACTTTGGAGAGAAGTTGACTGGTCGTGGTTCACACAAGGAGGCCGGGATGTATTATACTGGCATTGGTCTCCCGGTTATGGCTGGGAAATGAATGTCCCGGTGGAAGGTTATAACGAGTGCCTGATCACCTATGTTATGGCTTCGTCTTCTCCCACCCATCCGATATCTTCCGGGGTTTATCACAAAGGCTGGGCCCGGAACGGCGACATTGTTACAAACAAAGGTGGAAAATATGGCTATAAACTTACGCTCAGGCACGACGGTGCTGAAGAATACGGCGGCCCCCTGTTCTGGTCGCATTACTCCTTCCTTGGTCTTAATCCCCGCGGATTGAAAGATCAATATGCCGATTACTGGACCCACAATGTGAATCACACCCTGATCAACAGGCAGTGGTGTATCGAGAACCCAAAGCATTACAAGGGGTATGGTGAGAACTGCTGGGGCCTCACGGCAAGTTATTCCACCGAATTTTATGGCGCCCATGCACCCGGAAGGCAAAATGACCTGGGTGTTATATCTCCAACAGCTGCTTTGTCTTCATTTCCTTACACGCCCGAATATTCCATGCAGGCTCT
>CAISJJ010000399.1 GCA_903885595.1 uncultured Bacteroidales bacterium | reverse complement strand
GAACAACAACAATTCTTATTTATACGACTTCAATTTTAATTGAATCGGCATCAATGTTATTTGATGCGGCACAAATAAGGGTTGAAGCCTTAACCATAGTAATTGATGCGGCAAGAGACTATAAAGTAGATTGTGTAAACAGGATTTTAGAGTCGGCACCTGTCATTAAAGATAATTATTAATTGATTCAGTATTAAACTCCAATTTTTAATTGATTTATTCCAAGCAGTTTCTATGTTTTGAATAGCAAGGTAAATTGACTTGGATGCTGCATTTTCATTGGGGAACTGCGTTTTTGTTTTAGTATATTTTCGAATGCCACGGTTAAGGTTTTCAATAGTATTGGTGGTATAAATAATTTTTCTAAGCTCCAGTGGATATTCGAAGAAATTTGACAAGTTATCCCAGTTTGTCTCCCATGAAGTGATTGCATATTTGTATTTTCCCTGCCATTTAAGTTTAAACTTTTCAAGCTCTTCTAAGGCTATTTCTTTGTTGATGGCCGTGTACACTTTTCTTAGGTCTTGACAAAATTCTCTCCTGTCTTTCCATACCACAAACCTGCAGCTATTGCGGATTTGGTGGACAATACATAGCTGAGTTACTGTATCGGGGAACACCGCGTTAATAGCCTGGGTAAACCCTTTGAGGTTATCTGTACAAGCAATAAGAATATCCTCGACCCCTCTTGCCTTTAAGTCTGTTAGAACACTCATCCAGAAGGCTGCTGATTCTGTTTTTTCAATCCAAAATCCGAGAACTTCTTTTATGCCATCCGGTTTAAGACCAATAACGATATAGACACATTTGTTTATCACTTTATTATCTGTTCTGATCTTAAGAACGATGCCATCCATCCATACAGCATAATAGACCGGCTCCAGTGTGCGTTGTTGCCATTCTTTAGCGGATACCATAATGCTTTCGGTGATATTTGATACTGTTGTTTCGCTAATATCTAACCCGTAAATTTCCAACACCTGATGGCGCACATCAGAGGTGGTCATTCCTCTGCTATACATCCCTATAATTGCTTCTTCTATCTTACTGCTTATGGTCTCTCCTTTAGGAATAATAAGTGGTTCAAACGCCCCATTTCTATCTCTGGGTATGTTCAGAACTACTTCGCCCACGTTCTCTGTGATAATAGTCTTTGGGAATGTTCCATTGCGACTATTGCCGGTATTGTAACCGTCTTTGGCATGTTTTGAATAGCCGAGGTGTTCATCCAGTTCACACTGGAGCATCTCCTCAATTCCTTGTTTGAAGAGTGAATTAAAATAGTCTTGAAATGATTCTTTGCTTTTAAATTGTTTAAAAAAGCCTTTGGGAAATTGCTCGCCAGTTTCGTTTTTGTTTTTCATATTGGGTATAAGTTTTAAAAGTAAGTTAATTTTTCCAATAAAGGCTTGCGCTTCGTTCCGCTACGCTCCACTTCAGCGCAAGCCTTTATTCCTTTAAAACCTGTTTACACAATCTGCTTTACTCTACCCGCTCTTTTTTTTATCTCCACTTCTTATTTACAAATCGTCGCTACAT
>CAISJJ010000398.1 GCA_903885595.1 uncultured Bacteroidales bacterium | reverse complement strand
CCAATCACGTTGCGCTTGGCCTTCCGACCACCTGCGATGAATGTCATACGACCAATCCCGGCTGGAGCCCTGCAACCTTTGCCATTCATAATAATTATTATCCGTTGACCGGCGGCCATACAACGGTTGATTGCAACAGCTGTCACCCGGGCGGGAATTACAACAATACTCCCACCACCTGTGTTGGTTGTCACCAGGCCAATTACAACAATACGGTCAATCCTAATCATGGCGCATTGGGGATTCCTACAACTTGTGAAACCTGTCATACAACAGTCCCTGACTGGCAACCGGCAACGTTCCCAATTCACAATAATTATTATGTTCTGCAAGGCGCTCATCTTTCCGTTGACTGTTTCACTTGTCATCAGGGCAATTACAACACCAATATCCCAACAACCTGTTTCGGCTGCCATCAGACTGATTACAACCAGACAACGAATCCAAATCATGCTGCTGCCCAATTCCCAACGGATTGCCTGTTATGTCACACACAAAATGCATGGGTACCATCCACCTTCAATCACGATGGTCAGTATTTCCCGATCTATTCGGGAGAACATCAGGGTGAATGGAATTTATGTTCCGACTGTCATACAAATCCCACCAACTTTCAAATATTCAGTTGTATTGATTGTCACGAACACAATCAAACTGCCATGGCTGAAGAGCATAACGGGGTTTCCGGTTATGTATGGAACAGCGCAGCTTGCTATTCGTGTCACCCGGATGGAGAAAGTGATGGAATGCTGCAGAACAGGATAAGGCAGCAAAATTAGTTCTGCGCAGCAATTTTTTTTGTTCTTAGTTCTTTTGCTGATAATACTGTGATCTTTATAGAAGGGTTATTGTTCCTTTGGGTTCCGTTGCAAGATGCTAGCCAGGCAACAGCTAAATTTAAGGAGAAATACTTTGGTTCCCCAGAATACAACAGCATGATCAGGGGTGGGACTTGGTAAACTTTATTAAAATTCAAAACATATAGATTTACTGCGATTTCAGTTAAGGATTGTCTCTTCAGGCCGGGTACAGATTAATCCAAAAACAAACCGATATTGGGCAGATGACGAATAAAATTGAGTGCTGTACACCCAGGCATGTGAAAATTCTCCCTATGTATTTACAAAGGAATGTCTATTTGAGTTGAGGTTATAACCAATCAACTTTTCCTGGATATTTCAAGAGAACAGGATAGTGATATCACAAACAATAAACAGAAAGAGTATTGATATTTTCTGAATATGAGGTTATTTGGACTAAAATCAAATTCATATTACTTTGATGAAAGTTGATTATTTCTGTGGTTCATTCACCTTGCCATAGGATTTATCTAAAAGACTTAGCTCAACGAAATAGATTGGTATCAGGGCATTGCAGCAATTCTCAATTCTGAAATAAAAATATGTATTGTGTTTATAGAGTTCATTTTCAAAATTGCAGGTTACCGGGGATCCTGGTTGTTTAAGATAGATTTTTTTCTAACCAATGAAAAATCAATACCTTTGATTTTATAATTACTAGTTTCTAACCGGAATCCGAATTTCAAAAAGAGGCATTTACCAGATTCTGTTAACCTGTAACCATAGAACCAAGAACTTTTGATACAAAAACGTATAAAGTTAAATTTGAGAAAATGGGTGGCAGTCATTTTGTGGGGGATGGCATTTATCTTGATTTCGGGAAGGCTGTTTGCCGATTCTCCTCATGGAAAGGATTTTACTCTAAACTGTAATCTTTGCCATAGTTCAAGTGGCTGGAAACTTGATAAGTCGATCTATTCTTTTGATCATAATAAAACGGATTT
>CAISJJ010000397.1 GCA_903885595.1 uncultured Bacteroidales bacterium | reverse complement strand
TGACAGTGTTTTTACCAGGATATCAACATTTAAAGGTGAGTTTAAAGAATTTTCCAGGTAACCAAATGGAGAAAAATCAATGCCGGAATTCCGACTGATAATTGGAACAATTCCATGTCTTAATCCATCCAAAATTGACCCAGCCTGACCCTCCTCCAAAGAAGGTAAAATTATGTAATGATGATTTGCCATTACCTCAGTAAACTCACGACTGGAGACATCAATCCATCCATGATAGGAGATCTTATCTTTAAGAATGTCTTTAAATTTAGATACTTTATCATCATAATACCTGTTTGTGGTTCTGCCAATGATGCTAAGAGAAAATGGCAAATCAATTATTTTCTCATTTGTAAAAAGATCAAATAAAATGTCGAAACCCTTTCTTAAACCTATTTCAGAAACGATATATACATATTTTATTGGTTCATGCAATTTTATTGGAGTGACTCCACAAGATATTACCGGACCAACATTGTAGTTAATCATTTTAATCTTGGTTGGGTGAATACCCTGCTTTATATATGAGTTGTATGTAACCATATTCCCAACACCAAGGATAAAATCAGCTTTTTTAACTGCATCCTCTGCTTCATTAACATTGGTTAAATCCCACAAACAAAATGATGATTTAGATAATTTTTCCCGATGTACGAATTGCAGTAGCAATTGATTCCTTTCACGTGGATGCATATTCACTGCGAAAAGAATCGACTTATGTGGGTGAATTATAGTCCTGATTTTCTCAAAATTTAAAATTATTCCAATAAAAAGATCATAGTGCTTTTCAGGAATAGACTGATATTCTGATGCTTGTATATAGGTCACATGGCCAAGGTCAGAAAGAATACTATAGAGCGTACGAGCAAGAATATTTGCAGACGAACCCCAATATAAATGGTTCGTCTCATCTTTAAACGGATCGTAGTGTAAAATGCTATATGATAGCAAGATATTCATTTACCTTGAAATTCCCACGTTGAATTTATGAGTACTAAGGATGGAAAAGATACAAAAGTTGATTTACTTCTAAAAGATGGAGTTGGTATAATGTTAAAATTTGCTATTTCCCTTTCTTGCAATACATAGGTGCCATCAAGCCAAACACTCATCTCCAGCAGATATTTGCCTGGAGCAAATTTTGGTACATTTAAAACTGTAGAAATATTGCCCTCTAAGTCTATACGAGGGCGGTAATTCTCTAAATGGTTATGGGTAAAAACAACAAGTACTCCATCCTTAAAGTTTCTAATTCCATATCCAATACATATTTCAAACCCTGTCTTTTTTGATACATAGCTGATTTCTATTCTAATCTTATCCCCGGAAAATAAATCAGGCGTACTACCAGCTATTATATCATTTATCATTAAGTTATTAAAAATTATTCCAAAATGTTCAAGTTTAATAACGTTTTCTCTACTAAATTCTATTGATGTATTTTGATATTTGATAATAAGTTGCTGGATGTCATCGTATAACGTTGCGATACCATTTTGTAATAAAATCCCGGTGGAACACAATTGTTTAATAGATCCCAAATTATGACTCACAAACAATACGGTTCTTCCTTCACCCTTCCTGATATCATCCATTTTTCCCAGGCATTTTTTTTGAAATTCCGCATCACCAACAGCCAGGACCTCATCGATAATCAAAATTTCGCTTTCGAGATGTGCTGCCACCGCAAATGCCAGGCGCACATACATTCCAGTGCTGTATCGTTTAACGGGCGTATCAATATACCTTTCAACACCGCTGAAATCAATTATTTCATCAAGTTTCCTTGTAATCTCTTTTTTACGCATGCCCAGAATTGCTCCGTTGAGGTAGATATTTTCGTGACCGGAAAGTTCTGGGTGAAAGCCGGTTCCAACCTCTAATAAACTGGCCACACGGCCTTTGATTTTAATTTTCCCGGTAGTGGGGCTTGTAACACGGGAGAGGATTTTCAATAAGGTACTTTTGCCAGCACCGTTTTTACCTATAATACCGAGGGCATCCCCCTGTTGAACTTCGAAGTTGATATCCCTGAGGCTATATACAATATCGCTTTTCCCTTTTTTGCCACGTTCGTTTGTTTCGCCAATTTTTAAAAAGGGGTCAGACTGTCCTCTTATTTTCATCGCGTACCAGCGTTCGAGATCGCGTGTTATTGTACCCGGACCGATTTCACCAAGACGGTAAATTTTTGACAGGTTTCTTATTTCGATAACGTTGGACATGAGAGGATTAAATAAAGAG
>CAISJJ010000396.1 GCA_903885595.1 uncultured Bacteroidales bacterium | reverse complement strand
GAATTACTGCCGGAATTGCAATGAAGATCAGAGCTGTAAACCTTTTTACCTTCAGTGTTATGAATAGTGATATTGATGTTTTCTTCCTTTAACAGATTAACGTAAACCTGAAGTTTTCCCGGCATATTAACGGATTCATGAAAACCCGTTTTATTCTTTGGAACACCAACTGGCAGTCCGTTTGCATAATGGATCGTCCGCATGTTTTCCTTTGTCCAGCATTGCGATCCCATGAGTACGGTATGGTACTGGAAACCGTCAACATCAGTTAATATGCTGGTGCCGCATTCAAAAGTCTGGGCCCCGGCAAGCAGGACAATGACCATGACCGGCAAAGTCAATAAAAGTTTTTTCATATCGTCTATTTATTTGGTGAGGATCATTCTTCTGGTATCAACAAGTATTCCATCGGCAACAAGAGAATACATGTACATTCCGGGTTTGAGTAAACTCATTTGCAAAATATGTCTTTGGCCAAACCTGAGAAAACGACGATTTATAACATAAGAACAAGAAAAAACACAGTACTACTTCTTTCCTAACCTTCATTGTATAAAAATTAAAGGTTGATGGATTGATAACAATCCATCAACCAATTGAAAAACACTAATTTATAATTTCTATTTTCACGTAATTGATTAACTTTCAACAAAGATACTCCCTGACTTTTTGACAAACTTTACCGTAGAAACCTCGCGGTTTTGATAAACCAGACGTACCAGGTATAACCCGGGGTTCAGGATAATCAATAGAAACTTATTCATTTTTCTTTTGCATTTGTTAATAATCAATTGATTTCTATCATCATTGCAACAGTAACATACCGGGCTGTAAATGGTGAGCTCCATTCGCTGCTTCGCACTCATGGCGCACCTCAGTTTTGATGACTTCATGCTGAGTAATTTAGCATGAAAACTGAGCAGTTGTTCAATGAACCCGATATAGAATTCCCAGGCTTACGACCACCGATCGATTATACACATCCTGGAAATCATCGGGCGGGAAAGTATCACCCTCTCTGTTTTGAGCCGCCCGGGTCAATCCAAAATTAAAGCGTGAGTCGATGTTCATCTTTACTTTTTCACATAAGGGTATTCTGATTCCCAATCCAACCAATCCACCGAATTCATATTTATTCACATACTCAGTGGGATCATAACTTCTGTCATAAATGACCGGGTCAGGAGATGAGGTAGATGAAGCCGAAGAATAGTTTTTCGCCTTCACGAGAAAACCGGCAGAGAGTCCAGCATAACCAAAATATCGGATATTGTTACCAATCTCAAAATTGGCCATGAATGGAATGCTGAGATAATTAAAGTCATAAGATCCCCGAAAACCTCCACCATCCATGATATTGGTGTATGAAAAACCCTTCTCTTCATAATTGATCTCCATCTGAAGGGTCAGAAAGGCTGCAGCCCTCATATTTAACAATAATCCCGGGACATGACCTATCCTGCATTTAATATCGGGGTTTCCGGAATTAAAACTTCCTTTAATCCATGACCAGGAAATCCCATCTCGGATACCGATCGAAAACTCCTGTGCAACGACAAAGTTGGTGGTCAGGAAGAAAACAGTAAGTAAATAAAATATTTTTTTCATGATGATGCGAATTAGAATTTAGGTTTCACAGTAGATTACATAATTTTCAGCACGAACCCTAAATGTTTATTTTGAAACAGTTACCTTTTCTACTTGAATGTTGCCCAAGGAGTATAATTTGACAAAATATAATCCAGGGAGGATATCCTCTGTTTTTAAAATGACATCGCTACTATTAACTTTAATTGATTTGACCACATTTCCCTGGGTATCTATAAGTTGAATTTTAGAAAATTCATCAAAATATGGTATGGTAAAATTGATTATATTACTTGCAGGGTTAGGAAAAATGTTTAAAGCTTCAGGAAAATATTTTTTCCCGACGAACGCAGTTAAAATCGGGTGGAAGGTATTTCAACATCAGGTGGCTGCCATTATCGATGTTTTCCAGCAATATGGAATCCAATTCAACCGGTGCGCCAAAGTTCTTTGCAGTAAGTGTGATGATGAACACATCCTGTGCTTCAGAGGTCAAACTGATGTGCAAAAACAAACAAATAAGAGTCAGTCGGGAAAAAGAACACCTGTACCTGCAATTTCCCCGGCATATTGATGGTTCCACGAAATTTTTCATGACTTGTAGCATTAATCAGTAAGTATCATGCGTTTGTTATCAATTTCTTTTCCATTGACAAGTTCACTGCCTTACCCATTTTCCACTTCCAATAATCCTCCCCCCACATTCGAACCTATAGGGATAGATCCCTTTTGCCAGACCGGGCAAATCGATTTTGGTTTGTTGCTGCCGTATTTCCCGGGAGAAAATAATTGCCCCACTCATATCGTAAAGCCGAAGAGTGGCCGACGGATGTTGTGCACCTAGCAAAGCGATGCAGTATTCACTTCCCGGATTTGGGAATAGGATCGCCTCCTGTACTAATTTTGAGAGGTTTCCATCGGTTGAAACCAGAACACCATCCTTGTTTACCTTTACAACATAGATATCGCGTTTCAAAACCTCGGGGTTGTTGTTATAGAACGTACCGAACATCAGGCATCCTTCATCACGTGTTGCAGTTATACCATACAGGGTATAATTGGCTTCTCCTCCATAGAATTTTTCCCACTGGATGTTCAGGGTTGTATCAAGCCGGGTGAGATAATACCAGCTGTCAACCATAGCAAATTCATCCATGCCAAAATTATAAGTACCACCTATATAGGTCGTATTAAGGTCAACGAAATCAAGATTTTTTCGTAAACCCGGAAAATAATAAGTAGTATCGCTCTCACCTAAAAATTGTACATGGATCACCGCATAGTTTGTATCCAATACCTGAACTCCAATCTTTCTCTTTCCGGTCGATGAATTGATTTTTTCCCCTGTCTGGAAAAATGTTTTTGGGCTTATCCACCCTAAGTCAGTAAAATTGAGGATATCATTGGGGACAGGATGCCGGGTTTGAATTTCAAACAAGGTATCCAGATCCAGGATATCTCCCCCTGCGCCAAAGCCGCAGATGACATAAATATAACCCTGATTTTCCGGTTTTTCCAACAAATCAAAGTGTCCAAATGCATGATGAGTGGTAAAAACTTTAAAACGAAGGCTGTCGCCATTTTCAGATAATTTATATACGAAAGCATTATGACGAAAAAGTGAATCGGCAACTAATCCAAAACAAAGAATATTCCCTTCACAATCACGTTTTATGCGAGCATTGCTGTAATTGTATTTACCCAATTGAATGACACGGCTTTGGATTTCATTAAAGAGGGAATCCATCTTCCAAAACCATAATTTGTCGGTGTCTCCATCAACAATGTATCCGGTAAGTAAAAATAAATTTGGCTCAAGTTGGAGCAATTGGTCAAAACCGCACCTTTTTCCCTGATAGTCAAATATTTTAGTATCAATCAACTTTCCGTAGGAATCCAATTTTAATAGCTGAACCTTAGTTGGCACTTGTCCGTCCATTTTAACACTGTTAAGTATAAATTGGCCGGAGTTGGTTTCAAGCACACACTTTGCAATATTATCTGTACCATCATTTAACCTGTACTCAAAGGTGTTTTGGGAGAATGAAGCATGATATAGAAGAATGAATGCAATAACTATAATCAGGTGAACCGGACGTGTTTTCATAAAATAACCTTTAAAATATTTAATAATTTTTATTTCTTGTAAAAAGGTGAGGTTGACTAAAAATCACGAAGTCGAAATAAATATTCCGGATCTTTATCTTCCTTCACATCAATGCTTGTAACCTTAAAATCCAGATATCCGAGGTTCCAGTATAATTCCTTGAGCCTTTCCTTGTCTATCGCCATTTCGTTCTTTTCATAAAGTCCCATGTTCAAAAGCCAGCTCAGATAAGAATGCTGGGTTGCAATGTTATTTCTGAGTTTCCATGAGGAATAGACGGTATTTCCTGTGAAATCGACATCGTTCACTTTCAATCTCAGGTTTTCCGTAATATTTATTACAAGATTTACATATCCTTCCCCGGCGTCTTCGGTAGAATGTGAAATCAATACGGAATTATAACCCTTGTCAATATAGTATTTTCTAAGATTTGAAAGAGTTTTCTGAAGCTGCTGGTCATTG
>CAISJJ010000395.1 GCA_903885595.1 uncultured Bacteroidales bacterium | reverse complement strand
GATTTTCTTGATGTTGTACACGGGATACCAGGCAGCCAGCAGGCCAATAGCCATTACAGTAAAAAAAACCAGGATAAAATCGGGAAGCTGCATATGAACCGGGTAGGAATTGACGATGAAACTGCTGTCTTCTGTTCCCAGTCTCACCAACCCAAATTTTATCTGCACCCAGCATACGATAGCGCCGAGCGAGAGTCCCGACAATGCCCCGATAAATGAAATCAGCAGGCCTTCAAACAGAAAGATCCGGCGGATCAATCGCCGGCCTGCACCCAAACTTTGTAATACGGCGATATCTTTTTTCTTATCCAGGATGAGCATCGACAAGGTCCCGATTACGTTAAAGGTTGCAATGATGAGAATCAGGGTGAGGATCATGAAGATATAATTTTTCTCTGAAACCATAATCTGGTAAAGAATTTCCTGCTGCTGGTACCTGTTTTTCACAATAAAATTTTTTCCTGCCAGCTTCTCAATCTGTTCCTGTATTTTATTCAGATTTGCCTCCTTTGCCAAATTGATTTCGACAGAGGTTCGTTCCTTGTCATATGCCAGGATTTTTTTTACAAAACGCAAGGGCATAATGGCATACTTGATATCATATTCGTACTGAATCTGAAAGAATCCGGATGGGAAAATAACATCGGAATTGAATGCATTCTCAAAACCACCTGAAAAAGAGGCATCCCGGCGGGGGACAAAAACGGAAATCGGGTTAATATAATCCTGTAAGTTCACTCCCAGTGTTGCAGCTACACCGTAGCCCAGTACTGTCAGATCTTTATCGCCATCCTGCAGGGTAAAGGTCCCTTCCACGATCATCGTATCCAACCCACTCATCTGTTTGTATGCTTCGCTTACCCCTTTGATGGTGACAATACTTTGGTTATTCTTGTATTTCATCAATGCATCTTCTTCAATTACCTCTGTAATGTGAAGGATGCCTGGTATCTTTTGAATCTGTTCAAGAGGAAGGCTGTTCAGATTGAAAGTTTTTCCATGGCTGGCCGTAATCTGAATATTGGGATTGAATGAGCTGAACAATGATACAACCAGTTTGTCAAATCCATTAAAGACAGAGAGTACAATAACCAGGGCCATGGCTCCAATGGCAACACCCACAACAGAAATACCTGAAATGACATTAATGATGTTATGCGACTTTTTTGAAACCAGGTAACGACGGGCTATGTAGAATGGGAAGTTCATTTCCAGGCTTTAACAATCAGTCCCGTACCGGTTTTGAAAGTCATTTTTGTATCCATCCAATTGCAGATAAAAGCCACAGGATAAGTGAGAATGTAATAGAAAGGAAGCAGGATGAAGAACAGTTTGGTCGAATTCAGCATCAGGATTGGAAACTTCATCGAAAGCTGCCACGCAATTTTACCAGGAGCACCATAAGTGTAACGGGCTTCGGTTTTAGCAAAGCCGGCACGTTTCAGTTTTTCCCTGATATCGTTTATGTTGTAACCGTCGCGAACATGCTCATCGATGAATGATTCACCCTCCCCATGGTCATGAACATCGGAACCTCCCTGGTCAGAAGGGGTTGATATCAGCAACATCCCATCCTGCGTTAGTGAATCATAGAAATTCCGGAATACCGCCTCGTCTTCAGCAATATGTTCCATGACATCAACCGAAAGGATGAGATCAAACCGGTCGGGTCTCGAAAATTGCGTAAGGTCTGCTATTTCGAATAGAACGTTTTTCCTGCCAACACGGGTGAAAAAAACATTACAATCGGCGATCTGTTCCTCTTTTACATCCACAGCATCGATAAACCATAAGGGGTTTAAACCTGTGAGGAAGTAGGAATATTGTCCAAATCCCGACCCTGCATCCAGGATGAAACGCTGTTTATCACCTGCGGGCAGGGGTGTTTCATCGACCCACCGCCTGATTTCATTTCTGACATGCCAGGCTCTTAATAGTAATAAATCCAGTAGTTTATAAAAAAATATCCGCAAAAACGGAGATCTGTTAAATATTTTTCCCAGCGATTTTTTTATCGGGTCGTACTGCATAAAGAAAACTCAAATATATAATTCAAAACTCAAAGATCATAACTCAAAACACAAATCAAAGATCAAAACCATTGCTAATAATAAATACCACGGTGTTCCCATCCCCTGTTGCAATAATTACCAAATTACCATATCAGCACATCAGCAAATCAGCACATCCTCAAATAAATCCTCCGCCTGTCTACTAATTCACCAGCTTACCAACTTACCAGCTTACCAGCTTGCCAACTCACTTCAGCAAGCTATCAATATTCTCAATATAATCAAGCGAGTCATCCAGGTAGAATTGAAGTTCGGGCATAATGCGCAATTGATTGTGTACGCGCTGCACCAGGTGGTGACGGACCTCACGGCCGTGGTGACGGATCTTATCGAGCAGAATTTGCTTGTCGGTAGTGATAAACAAGCTCAGGTGGACTTTAGCAATGGCAAGATCCTTGCTGACCTGAACCTTTGTTACTGTGATCAAGGCTCCTTCAAAAAGGTTCCTGCTTTCTTGCTGGAAAATAATACCCAAATCCTTCTGGATCAGGCGGGAAATTTTTTGCTGACGTGTCGATTCCATCCCGCAAAGTTAATAATTATTTTCTGTGAAGGGATCAATGGAAAAACCAGTTTTATTTCATGTTAAACTTCTATCTTTGCAACAATGAAGAGCTTTTTTAAAATATTACGTTATGCAGGGCCATACTGGGTTTATGCCATGCTGAATGTAATTTTTAATATCCTTGCGGTTTTATTTTCCCTGGCTTCTTTCGGATTATTTATCCCTGTGCTGCAAATGCTTTTCCACCAGATGGAAATACCCCATTTTGCTCCGGCTATGCGACTGGAAATCAATGCAATAAAAGACAATTTCTATTTTTATACCGGACAAATGCTTGAAAAATACGGAAATGAGAAAATGCTCATCTACATTGGCATCGTGATCATTGTCCTCTATTTTTTAAAGAACCTCTTTCGTTATCTCGCCATGTATTTTCTGGCAGTAGTACGCAATGGCGTGGTAAAGGATCTGCGCAATGATCTGTATCTCAAAATCCTGATTCTTCCTTTATCCTATTTCAATGAAAAGCGGAAGGGAGATATAATTGCCCGGATGACAAATGATGTTCAGGAGGTTGAATGGTCAATCATGAGTTCCCTTGAAATGGCCTTCCGGGATCCGATTACCATTATTACCTACCTGGTTACACTCTTCATCATCAGCCCATCTCTTACGGTATTTGTTCTTGTACTTCTTCCAATTAGCGGATTTATCATCGGCAGGATTGGGAAAAGCCTGAAACGGACATCCGATAAAGGGCAATTGCGAATGGGAATCATACTTTCCATGATTGAAGAAACAATTTCAGGGCTGCGTATCATAAAAGCTTTTAATGCTATTGATTTTGCAAATAAGCGGTTTCAGCAGACAAATAATGATTATAATCGTTTGATGATTCGTTTATACAGAAAACGTGATCTGGCATCTCCTCTGAGCGAATTTCTGAGCGCCTGCGTTGTTACAATCGTTTTATGGTATGGTGGTAAACTGGTCTTTACACCTGGTAACTTCCTTGATGCCGCTGCTTTTCTGGTATATCTCGGAATATTTTCCCAATTGATGCCCCCTGCAAAGGCTATTACCCAGGCCTATTACAACATTCAGAAAGGCGCCGCTTCGGTCGAACGTATCGAACATGTGCTGAGTGAACCAGAAGTTATTGAAGAAAGGACAGATGCCTTGCATAAGCACGATTTCAGTCATGAAATCGCTTACCGTAATGTGAGCTTCTCATATGTGAAAGAACCCGTTCTTAAACAAATTGATCTGGTAATTGAAAAAGGTAAGACCATCGCAGTGGTTGGACCGTCGGGGGGAGGCAAATCAACACTTGTTGACCTGTTACCCCGTTTCTATGATTGCTTGGGTGGCGGGATTTTTATTGATGGAATCGACATCAGGGACTTACGAATCAATGATTTACGTGGATTGATGGGAATTGTCTCGCAGGAGACGATTCTTTTCAACGATACTGTTTTCAACAACATTGCATTTGGGATGGATAACGTAGGTGAGGAAGCGGTAATTGCTGCTGCTAAAGTCGCCAATGCTCATGAATTCATTGAAAGAATGCCTTTGGGTTATTATACCAATATAGGTGATCGTGGCACTAAACTCTCCGGTGGCCAGAGGCAAAGGCTTAGCATTGCCCGTGCAGTGCTAAAAAATCCACCGATCCTCATTCTTGATGAGGCAACCTCAGCGTTGGATACTGAATCGGAACGACTCGTTCAGCAAGCCCTGGAAAACCTGATGCGGAACCGAACCTCGGTTGTCATTGCGCATCGTCTTTCAACTATTCAATTTGCTGATGAAATCATCGTACTTCACAGTGGGGAACTCGTTGAACGGGGAACTCATAACGACTTACTCGGAAGGAATGGGGTATATCGTAAATTATACGAACTGCAGTCGTTTGTATAATTTACAACATGCAATTTACGATAGACGATTTTCGGCTGGATGAATCTACAAACTTTTGTGAAATAAACACTTCTCGCTGACATGCCGGCAGGAGAATTAATGATATTATTCATGAATGACAGAAGAAAAGGAAGATTGGTATTGATGATCGTTTATCTGATCGCGTTTAGTCTGGGTTTTTGGGTTAGCACAGTAAGCTATTATCCGATACTCGTCAAATCCGCTGTAGCCGTTGGAGTAATTGTGGCGATCATTTTCATGGGCAGTCTCGATTTCAATAACTCCAGCGTGTTTGATGCATACTGGAGTGTCGTACCTCCCCTGATGTTACTCTATTACCTTGTACTGGTTATAACAGAACAATCGCTTGCAGTTGCAAATAAAACCCCTGGCGCCGTAACATTGACGTTAAATTCGACCTGTTTCGATTTCCCCGGCCTCAGGGACCGTTTGCTGGATTCCCCCCGCATCATCATTCTTTTTTTACTGACAGCGGCTTACAGCGTGCGCCTTACCTGGAATTTTTTACATAGCTGGCCCGGACTGAAGCATGAAGACTGGAGATATCTTAATTTTCGCAGGAAAAGCGGAAAAGCATATTGGGTAATGAGTTTTTTTGGACTTCATTTTTTTCCGGCTCTGATGGTTTTTGGTGGCACGCTCTCCATCTGGGTTGTAGTTGTTCATGATTTCCATCCGTTAAATCCTTTGGATGTGATAGCTGTCTTTGTAACCACAGGTGCAATTCTGATCGAGGCTGTTGCCGATAGTCAACTGCGGAAGTTTGTCACCCTGAATAAAGAATCAGGCAAAACAATGAAACGGGGTCTGTGGGCATTTTCACGGCACCCCAATTATCTGGGTGAAATTCTTTTCTGGTGGGGATTGTACCTCTTTGCAGTTGCATCAAATCCTTATATTTGGTGGGTTATTATTGGTCCCGTTGCCATCACCCTGATGTTCCTGTCTGCCAGTATCCCCATGATTGAAAAACGAATGTTGGAAAGGAGGGTTGATTACAGGGAATATATGAAAAGAGTCCCGATGCTGATTCCCTGGAAAATATTTAGTAAAAAGGTAAACGGCTGATTTTGATATTTCTAAATTGCGGCCATACAGATCAAGGCTCCTTCCAGTTTCTTCTTCACCACTTTCACACGGCCGTCAAAATCATTGACAATCAACGAAAAGATCAAATTTCTTCCCGTAACGGTGTGAACATATCCGGCAAAACTCTTAACACTTGCAATGGTCCCTGTCTTGGCGCGGATTCGCCCTTCGGCAGCGCTTCCCTTCATGGCCTTACGCAATGTTCCTGACATCCCGGCCAAAGGAAGCGATTCATAAAAAGTCTGAAAAAAGGGAGATGTTCTCATCGCATACAGAGCATCCACCAGTTGTTTTGGAGAAATAGCATTATTCCTTGATAATCCATTGCCATCATAAAAATTCATACCATCCGTTTCAACTCCCTTGGCTGTCCAGAACTCCATGATAGCCTTCGCACCGGCAGCTGTGGTAGACGAATTGTAAACTTTCCCGCCGATCCTGCGGAGCAGCTTTGACGATCGCCAGTTTACACTCATCTGGTTTGTAATGGTGACTTCCGGGATGATCTGATCACCAAAGAATTCCAATGCAGCTCCGGTTACAAATATTTTCAGCGTGGATGCAGGGATCATTGGTTGTTTTGCATGATATTCAGCCACGATTACGGGATCTTTGCTGGTAATATCAACGATCATATATCCGAGTGAGGCATTTTTAAGTAAAGGATCCTTTTGAAGTGTTTTAAATGCTTTAAGTAATGTATCATAAGAGATGGTCACCTTTTTTTTCTCAGGGACTGCCAGTCCTCTTTTAGCAGCAGATCCGCGATTGTCATTCTGGCATGAATACAGTAATGTCAGCGGTAACAGGAGGAAGAAAAAGAGTTGTCGGAGCTGCATGAAATTCATGTATTGAATTTTGACAAAGATCGGAAAAATCTGTTAGCCGGGGAGGCTTGCCCGATGAAATTACCAACATAATTGTTAAATATCCTTAAATATGTAGATATATTTGTGTCATAAGCATTTTTTTAATAGTTTTGTTCTTTAGAATCAGATTAAATAGTGTGAATCCATGATAAAAAAGGTACTTGTGGCCAACCGTGGTGAGATCGCGGTGAGGGTAATGCGTTCATGCCGGGAGCTTGGATTGGTAACGGTTGCGGTATATTCTGAAGTCGACCGCAAAGCTATGCATGTGCGTTATGCAGATGAAGCTTATTGTATTGGTCCGGCGCCTTCACGTGAGAGTTACCTCAACATTGACACCATTATTGAGGTGGCAAAAATATCAAAGGCCGATGCCATACACCCCGGGTATGGGTTTTTATCTGAAAATGCCGGATTTTCTGACCGGTGCAAAGCGGAGGGAATCAAATTTATAGGTCCCGACGGCTATGCTATACGAACAATGGGCGATAAAATTACGGCACGCCAAACTATGATTGCATCGGGGGTTCCGGTTGTTCCAGGCACAAAAGAGAAACTTTCAGATGAAACAAAAGCAGTTGAAGTAGTTAATGAGATAGGATTACCTGTCATGATCAAGGCCTCAGCTGGCGGCGGCGGTAAGGGAATGAGGCTCGTGAAGACAATGGACGACCTGATACCTTCATTGCGCATGGCCAAATCGGAAGCAATGAATGCATTCGGCGACGATTCGGTTTATATTGAAAAGTACATTGAATCACCTCATCATATAGAATTCCAGATACTTGCCGACCAGCATGGAAATGTGATCCATCTTTTCGAACGTGAATGTTCCATCCAGCGGCGTCATCAAAAAGTAATCGAAGAAACGCCTTCTCCGCTCATGACACCTGAACTGAGAAAGGAAATGGGCGAAAAGGCAGTAGCTGCGGCGAAAGCAGTGAACTATGAAGGCGCTGGAACCATCGAATTTATTGTCAGTGACCAGCTTCAGTATTATTTCCTGGAAATGAATACACGTTTGCAGGTAGAGCATCCCGTTACCGAACGCGTGGTTGGAGTTGACCTTGTCAAGGAGCAGATCAATATTGCCAACGGGTTGCCGCTGTCGTTCAGACAAGAGGAACTTCGTCAGCACGGACATGCCATTCAATGCCGCATTTATGCTGAAGATCCGGATAATAATTTCATGCCCAACCCAGGGGTCATCAAACACATTACGGTTCCTCTCGGACTGGGTGTTCGCTACGATGGCTATGTGTATGAAGGATATGAAATCCCCATGCACTACGATCCGATGATCTGCAAGCTCATAACCTGGGGGAAAACGCGGAAGGAATCAATTGCCCGGATGCGTAGGGCTTTATATGAATACAAGATCACCGGGGTAAAAACCTCCATTAAATTCCTTGAACGTATCATGGATACACCGGAATTTATTGAAGGAAAATACAATACCCATTTTATCGAAGACAATCATCAGCGGTTGTTTACGACCAAATTGTGCGGTACCGAATGTGAAGATATGGCCATCATCACAGCATTTATTGATTACCTTGATAAACTTGCTGAAATCCAGCCTCCGAAATATACAGAGGAACTGGGAAGCAACTGGAAGGATTTTGGCCGCAAACGGAATGTTTTACGATTATAACCGATTTCCATGGCATACGAAATAAGCATTGAACATCGCACAGCGAAAATTGAACTCCTCAACAGGGTTGGCACCAAGGCCCTGATAAAGGTGGATGATGTTAAGTATGACCTCGACATCGTGGAGGTCGAAAATGGAGTTTATTCCATACTCTACAATGGTCATTCCTACAATATAGAACTGATCAGGGGAGAATCCAGTAAAAAATTCATTGTGAACACCTTTGCAAAAACGTTTAATGCAGAGGTAATCGATGCAGAATCAAAATATATTCATAACCGGAACCAGGGCATGGAGGTTGAAGGATCGAATCAGGTTCTCTCCCCAATGCCTGGTAAAATCGTGAAAATCCCTGTAAACGTTGGCGATGTTGTATCGGCTGGTCAAACCCTGATAATTGTGGAAGCCATGAAAATGCAGAGCGAATTCAAAGCAACCGGCGATAAAATTGTTCAGGCCATCCTGGTGAAGGAGGGAGACACCGTTGATTCACACCAGCTGATGATAAAGCTGGAAAATGTGGAAGTTTGAGGAATTGAAAAGGAGGCAGCGAGGTAGCGAGGCAGCGAGGTAGCGAGGTAGCGAGGTAGCGAGGTAGCGAAGTAGCGAAGTATTGAAAGCAACACATGACCGGAATACGTTGTTAATTTTGATTAGCACTATTTTTGATCTTTGAGTTGTGGTTTTGAGTTTTGATCTTTGATTTTTGATTTCTAAGTTTGATTTAATTTTAAACTATGCAAACCATAGAAGAACGTTACCAGTTTTTTGAAGAAAAAAATCGCAAGGCTGAGCTTGGCGGAGGTATTGAGAAAATTGCCAAGATCCACAAAAACGGAAGAATGACTGCGCGGGAGAGAATTCTTACCCTGTTGGATGTCAATTCATTTGTTGAAATGGATAAGCTTGTCATGCACCGGTGCCATGATTTTGGCATGGGACACAACAAAGTACCTGGTGACGGCATGGTTACGGGTTATGGAAAGATCGACGGACGGCTGACCTTTGTATTTGCACAGGATTTTACTGTTTTTGGTGGTACTATGAGTCGGGCAAATGCCGATAAAGTGGTGAAAATCATGGATATGGCCATGCGCATGGGCGCACCGCTGATCGGGCTTAACGATTCGGGAGGTGCCCGGATCCAGGAGGGTGTTGAGAGCCTTGCCGGGTATGCTGATATTTTTTACCGGAATGTAATGGCCTCCGGGGTGATTCCCCAAATCTCTGCAATTATGGGTCCATGTGCAGGTGGCGCTGTTTATTCCCCGGCAATGACCGATTTCATTTTTATGGTGAAGGAGTCGAGCTACATGTTTGTTACTGGCCCCGAGGTTATCAAAACGGTTACGCATGAAGAGGTAACCATGGAAGACCTTGGCGGTGCCATGTCGCACAATTCGAAGAGCGGTGTGGCTCATTTTGCCGCTGAAAACGATGAACAGGTTTTACTCATGATCAGGGAGCTGATGAGCTTTCTGCCCGCAAACAATATGGAAGATCCACCAACTCAGCCATGCACTGATGATGTGATGCGCCAGGACGAAAAGTTGCAAACCGTGGTTCCGGCCGATCCGAATAAACCTTACGATATGAAGGATATCATCACAACAGTGGTTGATAATCATAATTTTTTTGAAGTAATGCCGCACTATGCACAGAATATTCTCACAGGATTTGCGCGTCTGGGGGGTAAACCGGTTGGTATTGTAGCTAATCAGCCTGCCTTTCTTGCCGGGGTTCTGGATATCAATTCATCAATCAAGGCAGCCCGCTTTGTGCGTTTCTGTGATTGTTTCAACATTCCCCTAATCACTTTCGTTGATGTTCCCGGGTTCCTGCCAGGCACAAACCAGGAGTTCGGAGGAATCATCAAACATGGCGCAAAATTACTCTACGCATTCTCCGAAGCAACAGTGCCAAAGATTACCCTGATTACCCGGAAAGCTTATGGTGGCGCCTATGATGTGATGTCGAGCAAACATATCGGGGCTGATGTGAATTATGCCTATCCAACCGCCGAAATTGCCGTAATGGGGCCTGAAGGTGCGGTCAACATCATTCATAAAGGAAAGCTGAATGAAACCGATCGGACCGAAGCGGTTGACCATTACCGCCATACCTTTGCCAATCCATACAAGGCAGCCGAACTCGGATATGTTGATGAGATCATCCTTCCACGGCAAACCCGTTTAAAATTAATTCAGGCGCTGGAACTGACCCAGAATAAAAGCAAGACGAATCCGCCTAAGAAGCACGGGAACATACCCCTTTAGAATGACGAAGTACGAATGACGAATTACGAGTAAAAATGGCCTCATTTATTATTCGTCAGGTGTTTTTTTTTCTTCAGTCTCGATGTATGATCAGCCTGTCATCGTATCCTGAATGAGTTTGGTTTCTGTCAGATGAGGCCAGGTTCTTCATTTCCTGTGATTCAGCATAGGTGATTTGTTGAAAACAGAATTAAACATTTCCTACCTTTGAACTTTATTTCTTCAGTGAAATCAGATGGTACAATTGAAGCAGAAGATCGAAGCATTATCCCGGTCATTTTTAACAGAGATCGTGGAGATCCGGCGTCATTTACACCAAAATCCGGAATTATCGTGCGAGGAATTTCAAACGGCAGATTATATTTGTGAAAAGCTTGATGAATATGGCATCACTTATCACCGGGGCATTGCCGGAACCGGAGTTGTTGGGTTGATTGAAGGGCGTAATGCCACTGCTGGCTGTGTCGCACTCAGGGCCGATATGGATGCCTTGCCGATCAAAGAAGAAACCATTGCCGCATACAAATCAGTGGTTCAGGGTAAAATGCATGCCTGTGGTCACGATGTGCATATGGCCTGTTTATTGGGAGCTGCAAAAATTTTGCAATCCATCAGAGATCAGTATACCGGTACGGTAAAACTCTTATTCCAGCCCTCGGAGGAGTCTTATCCGGGTGGCGCCATCACAATGATCAATGAAGGCGTGTTAGACAACCCGAAACCTCAGTTTGTAATCGCCCAGCATGTGATCAACAACCTGCAAGCCGGCGATGTCGGGTTGAAGCCCGGACCATATATGGCATCCACCGATGAAATTTTTATTACCGTCAGGGGAAAAGGAGGCCACGCCGCTACACCAAGCCAGGTTATTGATCCGATTTTAATTGCATCACACATCGTCATTGCACTTCAGCAGATTGTAAGCCGGCATGCCGATCCGGTGATGCCAACGGTGGTTTCCATCGGAAAGATCACAGGCGAGGGTCGTACCAATATCATACCTGATGAAGTGAAAATGGAGGGAACGGTGCGTACCTACAATGAATCATGGCGCGGCGAAGTCCATCAGCTGATTCAGAAAATCGCCGTAAGCATCGCTGAAGGAATGGGCGCAACCTGCCATGTAAGGATCGCACATGGTTATCCTTTCCTGAACAACAATCCGGGTCTGACTGGGAAACTTCATACACTCGCCTCCCAATATTTGGGGCCGGATCACGTTAAAGATCTGGAACAACGCATGACAGCCGAAGATTTTGCCTATTTCGCCCAACGCCGACCATCCTGTCTTTACCGTTTAGGTATAACCAATGAAGCAAGAGGAATCAACTCAAACCTTCATACCGCCACTTTCGATGTGGATGAACACTGCCTTGAAACCGGAATGGGCCTGATGGCATGGTTCGCCAGCAACCTGCTTCAACCGGAATTAAAGACTTTAAATTTGTGAAAACGGATCAGTCAGTAAATCACAATAAACTTCACGTCCCGCGTCCCGTGTCCCGCGTCCCGTTTTCCTCGTCCCTCGTCCCGCGTCCCGCTCTTCTTTTCCTAATCATCCTCCTGTTCTCCTCCCGCACTTTCTCTCAGGATCAGAAGCCACCGAATCCCATTATTCTTCCTTTCCAGCAAAATGCACCTCAACCCGGTACCGATGAGCAACTTGCCAGGCAATTGTATCAAAATCGTGAATTTGAAAAGGCTGCGGAGGTTTATGAACGATTATATGAAAAAAATCCTGCCTCCCAGTATTATCAGTACCTCCTGTTCTGCCTTGTTGAGATAACGGAGTATGGCAAAGCTGAAAGGGTTATTAAAAAATGTCAGCGTGCCGAACCGGAAGCGTTAAAGTACCAGGTCGATCTTGGTTATATTAACAACCGTGCTGGAAATCCTGATAAAGCAAAGAAGCTCTTTGAAGATGCTTTGAAAAAATTGAGTCCGAATCAACAACAGATATTCGAATTAGCCACTGCATTCCTGAGCCGGGGAGAAAACGAATATGCCGTTCGGACTTATCTGAAAGGAAGACAGCTGGTTAACGATTCATTCGCTTTTGGCTTTGAGATGGCTGCCGTGTATGAACGTATGGGCGATTTTGAAAATTCCATGACAGAGTACCTTAACCTCCTCCAGGGAAATAAATCACAAATGAATACGGTGCAGGACAGGATTCAAATGACCCTGGCATTTGATGTGAATAACGAGAAGCACGAAATCTTCAGGAAGATATTGCTTACAAGGGCACAAAAAAATCCCGATGAAACCTATTACACCGAAATGCTTTGGTGGTACTCCATCCAGCAAAAGGATTTTGAACTGGCGTTCATCCAGGCTAAGGCCCTTGACCGCAGGCTGAAAGAAAATGGTGATAAGCTGGTTTCTCTGGCCAGTCTGGCCATTTCAAATGAACAATACGACGTGGCTATTGAATGCTATCAGTATCTTATCTCAAAAGGAACAGCTTGTGCTCATTATGATTATAGCCGGCGGGAACTTGCAAACACCCGTTATTTGAAAATCATTTCAGAGCCTGCTCCATCAGCACAGCTGCTCGAATCTCTCGAGAAAGAGTTACGCGATGAAATAATAAATGCAGGTAACGATCCGGCCAGTATCAGCCTTATCAGAAATCTTGCCCACCTTAAGGCCTTTTATCTTGTGAAACCGGATGAAGCAATTGATTTGTTGAATCAGGCCATCGAAATGACAGGAGTAACAGCAGCAGATCGGGCAAAATGTAAAATCGAACTCGCCGACATCCTTTTATTTACCGGCGATGTTTGGGAGGCTACCCTGCTTTACCAGCAGGCGTATCAGGATTTCAAATTCGATGTATTGGGACAGGAAGCAAAATTTAAAAATGCCAAACTTTCCTTCTACATCGGGGAATTCAAATGGGCTAAAGCCCAGTCCGATATTTTAAAGGCAGCAACCTCCAGGTTTATCTCGAATGATGCAATTGCCCTGTCATTGCTGATCAGTGAAAACTATGATCCCGATAGTAATACAGTTGCACTGGGTATTTATGCGCGCGCCGATTTACTCAACTACCGAAACCAGGAGGATTTGGCAATTGCCACACTCGATTCAATCCCACGATTATTTACGGTGCATCCAATTCTCCAGCAGGTTTTGTATAAAAAAGGCGAGATTAAACGTAAGCAGGGTAAATATGCAGAAGCCGACAGTTTGTTTAGACTGCTCGCTAATGAATATTCCGGTGAAATGCTGGCCGATGAGGCATTGATGCAGTCAGCCGCCCTGAATGAAAAACAGCTGAAAAACCGGGAAAAAGCCATGGCGCTTTACCAGGAATTGCTGGATCAATATCCCGGAAGTATATATGTGCCCGAAGCAAGGAAACAATTCCGGATGTTGCGGGGTGATAAAGTTCAATAATAGATACAAAAAAAGATGATCCGACCAAAAAAGCATCTGGGTCAACATTTTCTACGCGATGAAAATATTGCTCAAAAGATCGTCGGTTACCTGAACCCCGCCTTTCCTCTGGTGCTTGAAATCGGACCAGGAATGGGCGTTTTAACAAAGTACATAATAGGGGATCCTGATTATGATGCATATTTTATGGAGGTGGATCGTGAATCTGTCAACTATCTAAATTCCCATTTTCCCGGTATATCAAACCGTTTGATCCAGGCTGATTTTTTATCATTTAACCTTGATAAATTTCCACCAGCTTTTAATGCATTGTCGTCCGAAAACACTGATAATCCACAGGCAATGCCGAAATTCACAGTTATCGGGAATTTTCCCTACAACATCTCCTCCCAGATCTTATTCAAGGCGCTTGAAAACCGCGACAGGATCCCTGAGGTGATCGGAATGTTCCAAAAAGAAGTTGCTGAGCGGATTGCAGCGCCGCCCGGAAATAAAACCTATGGAATCATCAGTGTATTGTTGCAGGCATTTTATGACATTGAATATCTTTTTACGGTAAATGAATCTGTGTTTAGCCCGCCTCCAAAAGTTAAATCGGCTGTTATTCATCTGCGCCGGAATAAAACCCGGAAACTGGCCTGTGATGAAGCATTTTTTGTCCGGCTTGTGAAAACCGCGTTCAACCAACGCAGGAAGACTTTGCGAAACGCAATTCGCCCATTGCTTCCGCCTGCATACACACTGACAGGGTCAAAGACCCTGACAGGGTATCTTGAGCTGCGTGCCGAAAGACTTTCGGTGGATGATTTCGTAAATCTTGCTTTGGAAATTGATTCCTTAACGCAAATTTGAATTACCGGATGAAAAAAGTAATTTCTCCGAAAAAAAATATTACAAGCGGAAAACCGGCTTCCCTGAAAAAACAATCATCCCAGGTAAATCGTGAACTCCTTCTATCGGCCTCTGGTAAAGCCAATCGCTATTTTGTACTCTTTTTCTTTTTATTTTCTCTGTTGCTCTATGGGAATACCCTGTTGAACAGGTTTGCAGTTGATGATCAATTGGTAACAAATAACTCTGTTGTGGTACGGGGAGTTCAGGCCATTCCCCAGATCTTTTTGCCTAACAATATCAGCCAGCAGGAATCCAGGGGTTCTGCAGCTGCCGATTTCAAACCAATAGCCAAGGCCACCTTTGCTTTAGAATATCAGCTTTGGGGAAATAAACCCGGCTTAAGTCATGCCGTCAACTTTCTCCTTTATTGGGCGTTGTCTGTGTTGTTGTTTTTTATCCTGAAAAGATTACTGTGTAACTATAATATTTTGTTTCCGGTCCTCGTGACGTTCTTGTTTATGGCTCATCCGGTTCATACCGAAGTTGTTGCCAGCCTTAAAAACAGGGGCGAGATGCTTGCTTTTATTTGCGGACTCGCTAACATATGGTTCATACTCGACTTTTCCGGGACTGCGAGAATAAGATATCTGGTTTGGGCGATGTTGTTTATTTTCCTGGGTTATTTCAATGCATTCTCCATATGGCCGTTTCTGGTAATATCACCAATTGTACTTTATTTCTTTACAAATCTTTCCGGAAAAAAAGTCCTCACTGTCCAGTCCGTATTGCTCATTGTCCTCCTTGCTGCCAAATTTGGTTCGCAGCAATTTCTCCCATATGCTGAGTCAACGCCTTCATTAATTGAAAACCCACTGGTCTCTGAAGCAAATTTCTGGCTCCATTTGGGCACCGGCCTAGCCTCTTTATTATTTTATCTGCAGATTTTAATATACCCTTCCCCTTTGGTTTACTATTATGGCTTTAACATGATTCCTGTGTCAAACCTTGCCAATATATGGGTGATCCTGTCGCTTTTTATTCATATTGCTTTCTTTGTTTATGCGATTCGATCATTTCGTGAAAAAAGACTCCTGTCATTTGCAATCGTCTGGTATATAGTATCCATTTCAGTTTATTCCAACATTCTTTTTCCGGTGACAGGCATTGTGAGTGAACGTTTTGTTTTCACTGCCTCCCTGGGATTTTGCATTGCAATCATGATCTTCATCTTTAAGATTTTCGGAGTCGATCCCAAAAGCCTGACTATTGAAATAGATTCGCGATTGAAGATACTCTCTCTTGTTATCCTTATACTGATTCCTTACACAGTACTTACAATTGCCCGTAATCGGGACTGGCGTAGTGAGGCAGCTTTGTATCATAATGATATCAACTCATTGAAGAATTCAGTCAAAGCAAACATTGATTATGCCGGTTATCTTGCAAATATGGTATACCAGGATGAAAACTATCAAAAAACAGGAGTTGCCGAAAAGGTTAAATACCGGGAAATTATAAGCCATTATCGGCGAGCTCTTGCCATTTATCCCGATAACCATCAAGCCAATTATGACCTTGGTACTGCATATCTACTCCTGGGAAAAAAATGGGATTCGGCTGCCTGGTATCTCAGGAAGTCAGTTGCCCTCGACTCAACCTTGCAACCCGCCTGGGTGAACCTGGGCATTGCCTGCCGGGAGCAGAATAAATACACTGAGGCAATTGAATGTTTTGAAAATGCAATGAAGGTCGATCCGGATGTTGGAACCTGCATTCAATTGAATAAACTATGCCTTTTAACAGGCGATACCACAAAAGCAGATTATTATGCCCGGCTTCAACTGGGGCTGGAAAAAAAAGAGCTCAAAGACACTGTTGAATAAATCGTTTCACAGGGATCAAAGGCCGGTTCTGCCATGGTTTCACTGCTGACCGCCGATATACATGCAAAAATTGGTCAGTTTGCATTATCCCAATAAGTAAGTATCCTTATACAAATTGTCATGTCAGCTGTAACAATTTCAGGTATTTTTCGTCTGGCATGGTAATTGTAATAATTTAGACCAAATTTAAATAATTTAGATTGGTGTTTATAAATCAGACAAATATGATGACTCATAGTCGCTATAAAATAGCTGGAATTTTACTTCTTATCTTATTTAGCAGCGGATTGTTTGCTCAATCCGGTGTGATCAGAGGCCGTGTTTTCAATCATAAAAACAACGAGCCCGTCCCTTTTGTGAATATAATCCTTGATGGGAGGCCTACTCAAGGGACTACAAGTGACATTGATGGAAATTATATAATCAGTAAGGTATCCCCGGGATATGCCAGGCTGGTGGCTACGGCGGTTGGATTCAAAAAATTTGTATCAGACGATTTCCTTGTTACCAATTCGAAAACTTCTGACCAGGATATTGGTCTTGATGAACTCATTATCACACTCTCCCAGGTTGAGATCAGGCCCTCCGTGTTAGAACGGAATGAAGAGGTGCCTGTATCGCTTCAAAAGCTGACCATTCAGGAAATAGAGCGCAGCCCTGGCTCGAACCGTGATATTTCAAAGGTGATCCAGAGTTTACCCGGAGTCGCTTCTTCCCCCTCATTTCGCAATGATGTGATCGTGCGTGGCGGCGGTCCCGGTGAAAACCGGTTTTACCTCGATGGTGTTGAAATTCCTTACCTGAACCATTTTTCGACACAGGGAGCCTCCGGCGGACCGGTTGGCATTATCAACGTCGACTTCATCCGGGAGGTGCAGCTTTACTCGAGCGCATTCCCATCGGCCAGGGGCAATGCCCTGAGTTCCGTTATGGATCTGAGACAGGTGGATGGCAACAAGGAAAAATTCGGTGGAAGGATTTCACTTGGCTCCAGTGATCTTGCCATTACACTGAATGGCCCGATCTCGAAAAATTCCTCATTGATCTTCTCGGTTCGCCGTTCATACCTGCAACTCCTCTTCAGTGCGCTGAAGCTCCCGTTTCTTCCAACCTACAATGATTACCAGCTCAAGTATAAGATCGATCTCGATAAGCGTAACCAGCTGTCGGTCATCTCCATTGGGGCGCTTGACAAGAATAAGCTGAATACGGGCATCTCAAATCCCGATGCATTCCAGCAATATATCCTTCAGTCGCTCCCGGTGAACAATCAGTGGAGTTACACCTTCGGCTTAGTTTACCGTCATTTCAGGGCGAAGGGATACGATACCTGGGTACTTAGCCGGAACATGCTCAACAACGACCAGATCAAGTATACCAACAACGTGGAGGTTCCCGACAGCCTGCTTTTCAAGTACAATTCTCAGGAGGCTGAAAATAAGCTGCGCTACGAGGGGCTTACCGACCTGGTGAAATGGAAGATCAGCTACGGGGCAGGACTCGAGTATGCAAAATACACAAACCAGACTTACCAGAAGGTATTTATTGAAAACCAGCTCCTGACCCTCGATTACAATTCAAAGATCGAAATGTGGAAGTGGAATGTGTTCGCACAGGTGAATCGTGCCTTTTTCAACGACAGGCTGAACCTTAATCTTGGCATGCGGATGGACGCCAACAATTATTCAGATAGGATGAATAACCTCCTGAACCAGTTTTCGCCACGATTTTCAGCCTCCTACGCCTTTGTGCCGGATAAGTTCTTTCTCAATTTCAACGTGGGGCGCTATTATCAGCTTCCTGCCTATACTTCACTTGGATTCCGCAGCAACAGCGGGGCGCTCGTGAACGATTCACTGGGTATCAAATATATTTCGGCCGATCATGTCGTGCTGGGCCTCGAATACCTGCCAAAACAAAATGCCAAGATTTCGCTCGAAGGGTTTTATAAGTATTACCGGAACTATCCGTTTTCTATCAAGGATTCAGTTGCTCTGGCCAGCAAGGGAACTGACTTCGGATCGGTGGGAGATGAGCCATTGCTGCCTATTTCGAAAGGACGTGCCTATGGATTTGAGGTGCTCGTTAGAAATGCTGATTTTTTCAAATTCAATGTGATCATGACCTACACCTTCGTAAGGAGCGAGTTTACAAATTACTATGGTCAGTATATTCCTTCAGCCTGGGATAACCGCCATCTGATCAATGTAACAGTTGGACGGAAATTCAAAAGCAACTGGGAAATAGGCGCCAAATGGCGGTTTGCCGGAGGACAACCCTATACTCCCTGGGATATGGACAAATCGAGCCTGGTGGAGGCATGGGATGCCCAGGGCAGGGGATACCTTGATTATGCTGCATTCAATACACTCAGGCTTACTTCATTCAACCAGATTGATATCCGCATCGACAAAGGATTCTACTTTAAAAAATGGTCCCTGATGTTCTATCTCGATATCCAGAATGTGCTTAATTTCCAGTCGCAGCAGCCCGATTTGCTTGTCAACACGCAGGAGAACGGATCAGTTGTGAAGTATGTTGACCAGCAGGGTTTGGAACGTTATAAACTGCGCACCATTGAAAACAGTGCAGGTACCATTCTGCCTGCCATTGGCATCATGGTTGATTTCTAGTATTTCATAATGATGTCCGATCATTGCCCGACCCGGTCTTATATAAAAAATGATCTCCTTTGTTAACGACTACCTGAACATTCTGATTGGGGAAACCGGCAGCGACTTCATCGGCAAAGCGAGCATAGGTGTCAGTTGATGAACCTGCATGCATAGGAATGAAGAGTGCCGGATGCAGTTTTTCGATCAGGTAGTCAACTCCTTTTTTTACCTGCGCAGGTTGCCCGATACTGCATCCACGGATAGGGGCAAAAGCCAAATCGATTTTCATTCCTTTGCTGGCAACAAGGTCGATCTCATCAGTATAGGCCTTAGCCAGCTCATCCGAGCCGTTTGCCAGGTCGCCCGGGTGGAATATCACCAAACCGTCAACCTCAACAAGGAATCCGCCATCCTGATCAGTCGACCTTACCGTGGAAGCTTTTATCCCGTCGATTGTCTTGTTCTCATGAATAGGGATGAAAGTATAGTCGCTGATGGCATCCGGTGTATTGAAGCATAAAACGTAGTTGATCGCGGGCAGTGATTCCTTCCATTTAAAGATATCCTTGGAATAATGGTCTCCATGACGGTGTGATGCGAATACCGTGACCTTTTCATTCTTCAGATCATCAGGTACAATATATCCCGAGGCAAGGCCTGAATCAGCGGGCGCCTTTACCCGCGGATCAATATTATAATCGAAGATCAGGAAATGGTTTTTTGTTTTAATGGCCCAGCCACTGTGCCCCAGGAACCAGACTGATGCTTCCATTTCACTGAGCGGTTCATTGATGGGATCTGGCTGATTTACCAGGGATTTTAGTTTAGCATCACTTGCTCCCTGAGCCAACAGAGTATAGGCAATGTCCTTGAACCCATAATACCAGGCCAGATCAAGGGCAGTCTTTCCGTCGTTATTTGTGATAGATATATCAGCCCCCTTCGCGAGTAGATAGGTAATCAGTTCTTTATTCCCGAGTACCGAGGCCAGGAGAAGTTCTGTATAACCGAGATTCTTGTCCTTCTGGTTCAGGAATGCCCCGTTTTCAACAAGGAGCTTTACAACCCCGGAATTGCCATTTTTAACAGCAAGAAGCAGAGGAGTATATCCATTTTTGTTGTAAATATTTATTTTAGCCCCGTTTGCGACCAGGTTTTTTGTCATTTCTAGTTGTCCGTTCATAGCAGCTGAATGCAATGGGGTCATATGGTTCGGGCTGCAGGAGCAGGACTTTCCATGGGAACAACCTACCGGGTTAACATCGGCTCCATTCATGATGAGAAATTTACTAACCTGGTCGGGGTTACGCGAAAATGCAGCCATGTTCAGCGCCGTGAAACCATTGCTGTCCATTTCATTGATCAAGGCCCCATGTTTCAGCAACAGTTCAGCCACATTCACCGAACCGCGGCCACACACCGACATCAGGGCAGTGCTTCCGATGTTGTCTTTTTGTTTAACATCGGCCCCTTTTTCGATAAGGCAGGCTGCAGCATCGTAAGTGTTCGGATTCCTTGCCAGGAAAAGTGGCGTTTCACCATGATCGTTTTTTTCTTCGATCCTGGCCCCGTTTTCAACCAGCATTTTAACGATTTCAGTCCGGCCAAAAGAAACAGCACTGTGCAAAGGGGCAAAACCATCTGTATTCTTCATGTTGACATCAGCTTTTTTCGTAATAAGCAGTCTCGCAGTTTCCGGTTGTCCAAACACTACCGCATATAGTAGCAGCGACCACTGGTTGTTGGATACAATTTTCAAATTGGCCCCATTTTCAATAAGGTATTTACTCATTTCTGGTTGTTTCCCCTGGATGGAATAAAACAAAGGGGTAATCCCATTGTCATCTTTCTGCTCGGGGTCAATCCCTTTTGACCGGATCAGTTCAAAAAGCTCGGTACTGCCGATCATGGCTGCAAAATGGATTGGCTGTGTATTTTCATTGTCGCCGATCGAAACATCAGCACCGCGGTTGATCAGTTCCATTGCGATCTCCTTTTTTCCTTCGTTCAGCGCCTGAATGACAGGGGTCCATCCCTGGTTGTCTTTTACATTGATCAGGCCGGGATTTGAATTAAGAATGGATTTAACCTGGTCCATTCTGCCCTCAGAAATGGCTTTTCCAAGATCGGAGGCAAAAATAAAACCTGTAAGGATGGTCCCGAAAAATAAAAAGATTATACGTTTCATGGTAGTGAGGTTTTTGAGGGTGCTTATGTGATTTTGTTTACAAAAATCCAACGTTTTAACCAGAAATGCATCGATAAATCGATCAACCCGTGGAAAATTCGACGAATTCCAATGGATCATCTGTCAATCTGAATTGATGTCGCCTAAATTTACATGAAGATTCTGAAGTTGACCAGATCTGGCCAAAGGTAATTTCCGGCACGAAAGCACAAGCGCCCGGTGAGAAGGAGAATGCTGACGCTCAGACAGGCATGGGATTGATGGGCTTTAATGCTGCATTCCGCGCCTTCTGGCTTTCATCTCTTCAACCTGCTTAAGATATGATTTGAACTGCGCTGCAGTGAGTACCGTTTTTAATTCGCTCTCTTTCTGTTGATTCAACTTCTGGGCCGACCTGCGCTGTGCCGCCGTATCCGCCACCTTTCTCACCTCCTCCAATTTTTTTGCATACTTCAGGTTGATAGCTGAAACTTTGGGCTCCTGCACAGCAGTAAGCGACAAACTCTCTTTCATCATCTCCGTCTGACGTTTGGCGCGATCTTCAGGTGATGCACTTCCACGGCCTCCCCCATGACGGTTGTCCTGGGCATGCATAGTGATCACAGAAATTATTAAAAGCATCAGCAGGCCTGTTGTTAGGATAAGTCTCGCGGGCAGGGAATTTAATACATTATTCATGGCTTGCATAAACATTGTTAATATGGACAATTCATATAATTGGGTTAATTGATAACGCTTATTATCAATTATATTTTACTAGTTCTTTCTGTTTTATTCAGGCGGTTTTTAATGTCCCGGAAAAAATAAAAATCACTCCTGCGATACCTGAACATTTTCCGCAGGGGCATTTTTACCATTTTTGAATAGATGATTAAGAAAGTGAGCGATCCAACCGCATAACTGACATTGGTTGACCATGCTGCTCCGATGCCACCAAAACGGGGAATCAGGAACAGGTTCAGGATGAAATTAATGACCAGAGCAGGCATGAAGGCATAGATGGCGATTTGTGGCTTTCCCATACCTGTAAGGCGGCTGTTGAGGATCCTGAAGCCAACAAGGATCAGGATTCCCGGGAGGACCACCTGGATCATGATGACACTTTCAATAAATTCATGTCCGAAAATCAACGGAACAAGATAAGGGGCAACAAAAAAGATCAAGAGTCCTACAACGATTCCTATCAGCAGCGACACCCTGAAGATGGAGGCGACAGTGCGATGAACGAGTTGGTCGTCCTGCGTATTGGCGCTGCGGCTTAAAACGATCGATTCGATTGCAAACGGAATATGCCATAATTGTTCGGCAATTTGCATGGCCAGCGAATAGAAACCTACTTCCTCAAGGGTTGAAAGCTTCTTAAGCATCAGGATATCAAGGCGATAATTGAGTTGCATGATGAAGATTGCGATCGCATTGACCACTCCAAGTTTGATCAGGCTTTTCATGATGCCCTCATGGTATTTCCAGGTGATGTCATACCTGAATTCAACAATGATCATCCGGTAAGTGAAGAAAAACATCAATAAATTGGCAAGGGCTATTGCGATAAAGGCTCCCAACACTGACAATTGAAATCCCCATACAAAGAGAATGGTGAGGAGCAAAGTCAGAATCGTTGGACCCGCATTTAGAATTGCAGCACGCTTTATATCCTCTTTCCCCAGGAAAACGCCACCGGCGAATATATTTACCAGCAGAAGCGGAATTGTAAGCAAGACCAGAACAATAATAAGCGGATCAAAAGGCTGGCTTTCAGAAAAGAAATAAACGAATCCGCAGATAATGATGCTAAGTGCGCTGGCCCATAGTACGAGTATTAACAGAGCCGACACAATATGGTCCTCAGGTAGGATTTTATTCCCGATATGGTAAATGGCACTCCGCCGGATTCCAAGCTGAGTAAATCCTATTACCATGATCGGTACGACAATGATTGCAGAATAAAGGCCGAACCCGGCAGCTCCCAGCATACGCGAAAGTATAACGCTGATGGTAAAGCTGCAGATTGTTACCGTCAGATTGCTCCCCAGGAAACTGAGAATATCGCGAAGGTAGGTTCTGTTGGTCATTTATTTAGATCACTTCTTCCATTCGGGTAACCTCCCTGGTGTTACAGGCGCACCAAGGTCTTCAAGCGCTTTTTCCAGTTGTGGAATTTCAACTTCTCCAATGTGCCTGATCAGATCGTACACAGGTGGAAATTCATTTTCCAGTATATCATAGGCATCTTCTTGGGTTCGCGATGGATCACCGGTTGAATACCAGCTAATCCATGTTAATTTCCCGAGCCGACTGTTCAAAGGCACAGGTGCTGGCGGATTCTCCTCTTCGCTGGGTTTGATGGTATTACGATTGAATTTAACATTGATGATCTCGTCAAGCTGCAGTTGCACTTCGCGGGCTTTTTTAATCAGTTCAGCGCTTGCTGAAGGGGTGCTGTTTAATGCCTGTAGAATGCTTGTGGCACGTTTGTTTAAAACTTCAGCATAACGCTCGGTCCCTTGCATTACACGGGTAAGTTCGGCGATTTTTTTATGAAAATCAACCATGGCGCTTCGACCGGTGATGGGCAAGGAGGTATTGTTGAGTACTACGGTATTGAATTCAACCGGGCCGGCTAAAATTTTGGTTTCCCCATTTGAAGTCAGTGTCATGTTTACCTTGTATTTCCCGGGCATGGCCAAAATGCCGCTGCCAGTGGTGCTCAGTGCGTCAAATTTATCGGTTTCCACTGCCCGAACCGATTGGTACCTCAGGTCCCAACTGAGGCGGTTAATTCCTTTCGACGGGCTTTTACGTATTATGCGCACAGGGGAACCGGAGGCGTCGGTAACCGTGAATGTAAGGAAAGGCGGAACCTCAAGGGTTTCGGCACGCAGATCGGCCTCTGAGGGCTGGGGAATCGGTTCTCCTTTCTTAAATAATTCAGCCTCCTTCTCTTTCCGGAGCTCCTTTTTTGTTTTGGGAATCTCCTTGATAAAGTAAGTGAAAACCGCTCCGAAGTCAGGATTCTTTGCAACATAAACCGTTGAGCCTTGTGAACCTTTAGTGTCAGTTGGCAGATACATAAGGGCATCCTTGACAGGGAAGAGGTACCCGTTTTGTTCAAGGGTTTCCTTTTTGAGGCTCCGCAAAGGCGTATAATCATCAAGGATATAGAATCCGCGGCCAAAGGTGGCCAGTACAAGGTCATTTTCACGTTTCTGAATGGCAAGATCTTTAACACAAACCGAAGGAAGTCCCGATTTTAGCTGTATCCAGTTTTTACCACCGTCGATGGTAAAAAAACATCCGAATTCGGTCCCGACAAATAGCAGATCAGGGTTGACATGATCCTGGATGATGCTGTGTACTGTTCCGTTTTCGGGAAGATTTCCGGCAATAGAACTCCAGGTTTTTCCTTTGTCAGCGCTTTTCAGGAGGTAAGGTTTGAAATCATCACGCAGGATGTTGTCGAAAGATGCAAATACAATATTTTCATCGAAGCGGGAGCTAAAAATGTCACTTACGTAAGTGTTACCCGGTATACCCGGGAATTTGTCTGTTTTGGTCCACGTCTTTGCATCTTCCGATACCTGGATCAAACCGTCATCGGTCCCGGCGTACAGCAGGTTTTCTTTTACGGGTGATTCATCAAAG
>CAISJJ010000394.1 GCA_903885595.1 uncultured Bacteroidales bacterium | reverse complement strand
CTCAGATGAAATACTTCCCGGTGTGATCAGATTTTTAAACGAGTTACACGATGGAGGCATATTGATTGCCTTGGGATCTGCAAGTAAAAATGCAATGACTATTCTCAATAAGATCAATATAATACAATTATTTGATGTGATAATTGACGGGAATAAAGTTTCAAAAGCTAAACCGGATCCTGAAGTATTTATAAAGGGTGCAGCTGAATTAGGAGTTGAGCCACAGTATTGTGTAGTGTTTGAAGATGCTCAGGCTGGTATTGAAGCAGCCCGCAACGGAGGAATGTACATTATTGGAGTAGGAGAGGCTGAAAACCTCAAAAATGCTGATTTTGTCATTCCGGGTTTTGAAACGATAACTCTTGATCAACTAATTAATTGGTATTCATAGTCAAAAAAGTACATGAGAATGAAAGAATACATCATACATAACGGATGGAAAATTATAGAAGATACATTTCATCCCGAATACAATAAAATAACTGAAAGCCTGATGAGTCTTGGGAACGGGAGGATAGGTCATCGGGCAAATTTTGAAGAGAAGTTTACCGGTGAAACCCTTCATGGCAATTATGTGGCAGGCGTTTATTATCCCGATAAAACCCGTGTTGGTTGGTGGAAGAACGGTTATCCGCAATATTTTGCTAAAGTACTTAATGCGGCTAATTGGATTGGGATTGATGTGAAAATAGGAAATGAAACGCTGGACATCAATACTGCGAAAATTATGGAGTTTCACCGTGAGTTGAATATGCAGGAGGGTCATTTAAACCGGGTATTTATTGTTGAACTGCTGTCTGGTAAGAGAGTAAAGGTTGTCGCACGCCGTTTTTTAAGCATAGTTAATTCTGAAATTGGGGCAATAAGGTACGCCGTAACAGCTTTAAACTTTTCGGATAAAATCACCTTTACACCCTACATAGATTTTGATATCAGGAATGAGGATGCCAATTATGATGAGAAATTCTGGGACGAGGTTGAAGTAAACGTTAAACCGGGTGAAGGTTATGTAACTGCCGAAGTGCGAAAGACATTGTTTCATGTCTGTACAGGAATGAAAATTAACATGTTGCGCAACGGAGATAAATTTTCTTTTTCGGCTGATGTTGAAAACCGCACTAAATTTATTTCAAATATTATCCCGGTAATAATCAATGAGGGAGAAACCATAACTATAGAAAAATTTGGAATAAACCTTTCATCCGAAAACTTTCCGAAAGATAGTCTGATGAAAACCGCAGTAAAACATTTGAATTTAGCTTTTGAGAAAGGTTTCGATCAACTTGAGCTTGAACACACGCAAGCATGGCTCGAAAAATGGAAAACAAGCGATATTATTATTGAAGGAGATGTTGCGGCTCAGCAGGGGATACGCTTCAATATTTTCCAACTTCATCAAACTTATACCGGCGAAGATGAAAGATTGAATATTGGCCCAAAGGGATTTACAGGTGAAAAATATGGTGGTTCGACCTATTGGGACACCGAAGCCTTCTGCCTTCCCTTTTATCTCGCAACCGCACCTACCCGGGTAGCACGTAATTTATTGAT
>CAISJJ010000393.1 GCA_903885595.1 uncultured Bacteroidales bacterium | reverse complement strand
TGTCCGTGAATATCTTTTTGGCTATCTTGAATTTCTTCGAAACGTATTTGAAGAAAAGATCAGCCGAAGCAGGATCCTTCAGTTCAATGAAATTCTGGCAGATTATGGAAATAGCATCTGATTGCTGAAAGATATTGTCACCGGCATCCTTAAGCAAGATTTCAGCTTCGGCACAAATCTTTTCTTTTTGGCCGGCATTTGTGTCAAGCAGATCGATATTTTCATCCACGGAATATCCCCCCTAAATCATTAACACCAAGGGCCATTATTTGATCCACCAATTTTACTCGTTCTTCAAACTGATCAGTCAATTTCAAATGAGTGAGTACAGAAATGTGCATGTTGATTTCTCTTTCATGAGCCAGGGCAGCTCGCAAATAGGTGTTTTCTTCTTTGAGTGCATAATTTTCTTTAAGCACCCAATTGAGATTTTGCATGTAGTCCCAGGCGTACTTCATGATATCACTGGTCCTTTTCCAGAATTTCCAGGATTCTGTTTGTCCTGTTTTTAATTCAGAATTGCCAAGAAGGCTGTTGACTTCATGAATCCTGTCCATGAGCATACCGGGGGCGCCCTCAAAGAGGTTTCGTTGAATTTTTGCCATGGATAATTATTTTGTGGGATTAAAGTCTTGCGGTTAAAGTCAAAGTTTTTCTTCTGGTGCATTGGGGAGTTCAGCTTCAATAGCCAGGATTAATTGATCGATACGCTCGCTAATGTTTATTTGATCCTGAAAATCCCTAAATAGAGATTCGATAGAATCCGTTGTCATCAATCCTGCAAAAATATATGGAGAGGAGTGCATAATAATCTTCAGCAGTTTCAGGCTTCCCCACATAATGCGAAGATCCGGATGACTCATGTTGGAGAATGATTTCATTGAACAGTTGATAATGCGTTTTCTGAGACAAGCTGTTGTAAGATGAGTCTGGTTCTCTCCTGGTCAAGTCGAACCTCTGTAAAGTGCCCAAGGGCTTCATTCATGATATTCCTATTAAAGCGAATATCATCCGGGTTAAGACACATGTTGATATAGTTCAACGAATAGTCATGTGATTCACCAAATTTTACAATCAATCTATCATGGACAATTCGAGATGTTCCATAAGGGATATTTTGGAAAAGGGAAAGAAAGTCTTTATTGTTTTCAAAAAAACTGTGTTTTTTGTTTGGTTTTGTTCGTTTCATGTTGTAGTTTTGTTCGTTGTAAGTGAGTTAATTGTCGTTAATATGTTGTTTTTTGAGCCGGCAAAGAAACAATTAATTTAACTACAAACATAATTAATTATGCTCAAACATACTTATTGAGAATGAAAACAAATTTAACTGACTGAAATGGACAGTATAAAAGATTTTGGTACAAAAATTTCAAGGTGCTTGTTGGATCGAAAATTGCACATCAAAGACTTTTTGAAGCAATTAAAGGAGAAATATCCGAATGAAAGAGGGCTTACTGAAAACGGATTTCGCTATTCCTTGAAAAATGGAACTTTAAAAATATCAACACTGGCGAAGATTTCAGCGGAACTTAACATACCAGTTGATTATTGGTTCTTGGAACAAGACAAAATCGAAAGGAAGTCTGATACAGATGACATTGCTCGATTAGAAGCCAGGATAGTCG
>CAISJJ010000392.1 GCA_903885595.1 uncultured Bacteroidales bacterium | reverse complement strand
CCGATCTTGCCATCATACCGCATGATATCCCTGTCTGTTTTAACTTTCATGATCAGTCCCTTTTCAACGAATGTTTCAAGGGTCTTGTATACTGTACCCGTCGCAATATTCGGATGGTTGGTTTTGATATATTCGATAACGTTTTCGGCAGTCGGATGGGTTCTGAGTTCTATGACCGCTTCGAGCACGGCAATCCTTTGCGGAGTTATTTTCAATCCGTTTCCGGATAGCCTGGATATGATTTCAGAGGTGCTTGCCATGAGATTTGATACTAGATAAGAATAAATCTTATTTAAGAACGTGCAAAGATAACACCTTTTTATTACAATGAACAGCGAAGCGTAAATTTTATCCGATCAAGATGATCAATGATTTATCTGCGAGATTATCAGCGAACTATATTTTATCCAGCGCTTGTTTCAGATCCCCGATAATATCTTCTGCATTTTCAATCCCTACGGAGAATCGTACCAGGTCGTCGGTGATGCCAGCCTGCTCTTTGTTTTCTTTTGAAACACCGGCATGGGTCATGGAAGCAGGATGCTGAATCAGTGTTTCAACACCGCCCAATGATACGGCCAATACTGCAAGATGTACATTGTCCATGAGTTTTTTCCCAGCTTCAAAACCGCCAGTCAACCCAAAACTGATCATGGATCCGGCGCCCATCATTTGCCGCTTTGCCAGCTCATACTGCGGATGTGATTTTAACCCGGGATACTTTATCCAGGCGACTTTGGGATGGCTTTCAAGAAAATCAGCCACTTTAACTGCATTCTCCTGGTTCCGGTCAACCCGTAACGACAGGGTTTTTACCCCACGTAACACTAAATATGCCTGGTGGGGATCCATGTTGCATCCCATATACACCATGCAATGCCTGATCTTTTTATACAGAGCAGCCTCTTTGGTAACGATGATCCCGCCAACAATATCTGCATGGCCGTTGATGAATTTGGTGACAGAATGAAGCACGACATCTGCTCCGAGATCCAGGGGCTTTTGCAGGTAGGGGGTGCAAAAGGTATTATCAACCACCAGCACCAGGCCATGCTCTTTTGCGATTTTTGCACAGGCAACGAGGTCGGTAATTTGCATGGTGGGGTTTGCCGGTGTTTCAATGTAAAGCACCTTGCTGTTTGGCCTGATCGCTTTTTTAATTTCATCCAGATCGGCAGTATTTACAAATGATGCCTCCACATGAAAACGGGTAAAATCCTGCTCCAAAACACCCCTTGCCGGACCGTACACCGCATCGGTGCTGATGATATGATCTCCTCCATTTAATAAAGCCATATAAACTGTGGTGATGGCGCCCATTCCTGAACCGGTGGCTATGCCGCCAAATCCATTTTCGAGGGCCGCAATATTTTGCTCCAACGCATGAATGGTCGGGTTGCCGATTCTCGTATAGATATAGCCATCGCTCGCGCCCGAAAAGCAATCGGCGCCATGTTGCGCATTTTTAAACCGAAACGTTGAAGTTTGATAAATGGGAACTGTCGCGCTCCCGAATTGATCTTCTATTTCCCCGGCGTGAATTAGTTTGGTGTCGAAACCAGCATATTTTAGATCCATTTTGTTTTTTCTTGCAAATATAATGAACATATGTTCTCAATGTATTAGCTTTGTAAAAAAATATTTCAATGACACACAATCCCGGGAATACCAATCCCTCAACACAGCAATACCGGGTGGTTTTCCCAAAACACCTGAACTCAAACGGAACTTTTTTTGGCGGTGAGGCCATGCAATGGCTTGATGAGGTGGCATTTATCACGGCAACCCGGTATTCACGCCAGCGGATGATGACTGTGAAAATCGAGCAGATCCGTTTCATTAAGCCAATCATGCCCAACACCATCGTTGAAATTACCGGGGCAATTGAAAAGGCGGGAAATGTTAAATTGTATATAAAAATTGAGGTGTATTCCGAAGACATGTATTCACAACACCGCGAAAAAGCAATGGATGCTAACTTTCTGTTTGCTGCGTGCAACGATGACTTAGCGCCGGTGCCGTTGGAAAAGCCAAATAATGGTTAACTTTATCGACTGATTTTATAACCCAATGAAATACATCCTCATCTTCCTGTTGGCACTTACCGTCACCTTGCCGGCCCATGCCCAAACAGCTCCCTTTCAAATTTCAATCGAACCGTTCAACATTGCCGGATTAGAAGGAGTTCAGTCATTTGTAGCAGGGCAACACGACGGCAAATGGCTGATTCTTGGTGGGCGACTGGACGGTTTACACCGCCGCCAGCCCTGGGCTACTTTTGATTCGGCCGGACAAAACACTCAAATGGTTGTGGTTGATCCGATTGCACAGCAAACATGGTCTGCTCCTTTAGCGTCCCTGCCTGCCGGCATTAAGGAGCAATTGAGTTCAACCAACATGGAATTTTATCAGGATGGAATTTATCTTTATATCATTGGCGGATATGGTTACAGCATCACGGCCGACGACCATATCACCCATCCGGTCATAACCGCAATAAAGGTGCCTGATGTGATCAACGCCATCGTTAGCGGGACTTCATTCAGCAGCTATTTCAGACAGGTACCCGATGAACAGTTTGCCGTGACCGGCGGTTACCTTAATAAAATTTACGATACGTACTACCTCACCGGCGGCCAGCGTTTCGATGGCAGGTATAACCCTATGAACAATCCAACCTTTACACAGGAATACACAAATTCAATCAGAAAATTTTTAATTGCAGATGATGGGACAAATTTAACGGTGACGCATCTGGCCACCATTACGGATACGATCAATCTGCATCGTCGTGATTACAACGTGGCCCCTCAGATAATGCCCGACGGCCAGGAGGGATTGACCGCGTTTTCGGGGGTTTTCCAGGTTGATGCTGATTTGCCATTTCTCAATTGTGTGAATATTGACAGCACAGGATATTCGGTGAACAACGCATTTTCGCAATATTATAACCATTATCATTGTGCCAATGTTCCATTATTCAGCGCCAGTGCAAATGAAATGCACAATCTGTTTTTTGGCGGCATCGCCCAATATTACGACAGTGCAGGCATTCTGGTCCAGGACAATAATGTGCCATTTGTGAAAACCATCGCACGGGTAACCAGAACTGCCGACGGAACTATGGCCGAATATAAATTGCCTGTTGAAATGCCCGCGTTATTGGGTGCAGGATCGGAATTTATTCGTGCTGAAAACTTACCTGAATATAACAATGAGGTGTTGAAACTGGATGACATCACAGCCGATGTAACACTGCTTGGCTACATTTTTGGCGGCATACACAGTTCAGCTGCCAATATCTTTTGGATAAATAACGGAACACAGAGCAGTGCGAGCGATGTTATCTTTAAGGTTTATCTCCACAGAAATCAACAAACTGGCGCTGATGAACTGAATTCACAGAGCACATGCACGTTACACATGCAGGTTTATCCTAATCCCAATGATGGAAATATTTTTCTTCGCTTTGATCTGAAAACCATAATTGAAGTAAGGCTCACCATTTCGGACGGAAGCGGAAAAAAACTGGAAAACTCCATTTTGACTGATTTAAATCCAGGAGTAAATACAGTAATTCGCAATCTGAAAAATCTTTCTGATGGCAATGTTTTCTATATTACGCTGGAAACCCCAACCGAGAAAGCAACCCAAAAAATAATTGTTGAACAATAAGGATGACTTCAAAGTCAAAACGAATCAGGGAATCATCCATGCACACCTGCGTGAATTTATAAAATAGATGTTTTAACAAATGTGAAAGCAACGGTATTCCTGTTACGTGCTACCTCCCTTTCAATGCAGCAATCTCCTTTTCGAGTTGTTCCACTTTTGCGGTTAACTCCTGCACGGCTTTAACCAAAGGAACCACAAACTGGCTGTATGCAACGCTGTAATTGTCATCCGCATTCTCGGGTATATGAACGCCGTCGAAGTTATAACCGGTCGTCCGGGCGGCTTCCACCACTTCCTGTGCGACAAATCCGCTCCGTCGCATGGCTGTTGATGGCGCAAAGTCCTTGTTTTCGAGGTATTCACGCTGCTTTTCGCCGGAGAGGTTTTTTACAAGAAATTCCGTGTATTGACGCGTATCGAAATTGTATACAACCGGACGGAGAAGCCTGATGAACTCAAGCCCCTTCACCTCTTCGGTCACATTCGTTTTAAACCTTCCATCCGATGGATAACTCCAAGCCACCTGACCCTCTATCACAGTCATGCTGCCGTCTCCTATTCTAACTTTGGCGCTTGCATTTACAATCGCGCCGTCACCGATTACGGTACTGTTGGTTATCAAAGCTGAACTGGGGTTTGCATTATATCCTAATCCGGTCAGATAATCCTTATCCGTTACAACAGACAAAGTACTTTTACCAACCGCGGTATTTCTGAATCCGGAAGAGTTATTGGTGAGTGCGGCATGGCCGATCGCGGTGTTGGAGGTTCCGGTGTTGTTGGCTTTCAGCGCCTGGTAGCCAACGGCCGTGTTGTAGTTTCCGCCTGTGTTGTAGTGAAGCGCTTTGGAACCGACAGCAGTGTTGCCTGCTCCTGTCCCATTGCTGAACAGCGAAGAATCGCCCACTGCAACCAGGTTGCCGGCTGTGTTATTGTGGAATAATGCCATGGTGCCTATCGCCACATTCGAATAACCGCTGTGGTTTTCAAAAAGCGATTGATAGCCTACTGCAGTGTTGTTCGATCCTGTATTGTTATATTGCATCGACCGGTATCCGTTCACCGTATTGCAGGAACCTGTCGTATTATCATTCATTGACATATAACCGGTTGACGTGTTGTAAGATCCTGTGGTATTTTCCCTCATTGATCCTGAACCGATTGCAACATTATCATTACCTGCAGTATTGTTGTTAAGAGAATAGTTGCCAAAAGAGGCATTGCCGGATCCTGTAGTATTGGTATAAAGAGCCCACCTTCCGACCGCGACATTTTCTGATCCCCTGGTGTTGGTAAAAAGCGCTTTTGATCCTAATGCGATATTGTTGAGGGCCTCATCATTGACAGCGCCGACGCCGTTATTATATAAGGCTGAATCGCCGATTGCGATAAGGCGGCTTCGCACAGTATTGTTACGCAGGGAACCGGCTCCCATAGCAACATTCGAATGGCCGGTGGTATTTTGCCTGAGTGCGTCATTTCCAACAGCAGAATTATTGGTTCCCGTGGTATTTGACCTAAGCGCATCACTGCCAGCGGCTGTATTATTTGAACCTGAATTATTCGAATAGAGTGCGAATTCGCCAGTTGCAGTATTTGACGATCCCGTCAGGTTGCTGGCAAGAGAGAGATATCCGTTGGCTGTATTATGATTTCCCAGCGTATTGTCGGCCAGGGCGAACCACCCGGTGGCCGTATTGTATGCTCCTTGAATGTTGTCTTGCATTACACAGAAACCGATGGCAGTATTACTCGATCCAAATGTATTGGAGAAAAGTGCTTTTGAACCAACGGCTGTATTTTGAATTGCCTCCGATGAGTATGCCCCCAAGCCATTGTTGAAAAGGGCTGAATCGCCGATGGCTACGAGGTTGCTTTTTACGGTATTGCTACGTAAGGATCCAGTTCCAATGGCGATATTGGAATAACCGCTCGTGTTGGACGAAAGCGCCTGGTATCCGAATGCAGCATTGCCTGATCCTGTCGTAATACCTGATAACGATAAAGTTCCGACAGCCGTATTCCGCTGTGCCGTTGTTATGTTGAGCAAGGACTGGTAACCCAATCCGGTGTTTTGCATCGAAACATCGATCAATCCTGAACGGAAATTATTCACTTTGAAAACCAGTGGCATGTTGTCGGTTGTGCCGATAAAATTGGTTCCGGGGCTGGTTCCGCTGTTACCAGTGAGCTGCCATCCGGGTCCGCCGGTTGAAAACGACACCCAGGAACCGGAATGGAAGTAATAGTAACCGCCCAGGCTTGTGTCGTATACAAGAAGCCCTTCTGCCGGTGTTGTAATGGCGGTCCGTTGCGCTGTAGTCATCCTGGGAACAAGAATCCCTTTACCGGTGCTCTTCACATCGAGCATGGCCGAGTTGTCGGGAGCGCTGTTGTCGGTGTTGATGCCCACCTGGGCAAATGCCGAGATGCTGATCCAGAGGATCATAAAAAGCAACGTTGAATTTTTTTTCATAAGCATGAAGGTTTGGGGAAGTGAAGATTAAATGAATAAAGAGGATCTAACATTCAAAATTAATAATAATTGATTGATCGCAATCTTACCAGTGAAATTAAGGAACCTG
>CAISJJ010000391.1 GCA_903885595.1 uncultured Bacteroidales bacterium | reverse complement strand
CGATGCTCACCGGCGGCCACACCGGATGGGCAATGAAATAGTCATCGACTTTTTTCCGGATCTCATTCCTGGTAACATGCTCTTCAGGGATATGAAGCGATATTTTCTTTTCCTCGATATTCATTATTAATGTTGATTTCAGAGACTGTTTAAATTTGTATCAAATTCCTGTTTTATAATGACCTCTCTCCGGCCCGCCCCTTGGAGGGGAGGGGGATGTCCTGCCACGACAGTCGTTTATTATTTTCCTGTTCTTTACTTCCCTCACCCATAGGCTCCCAGGCCGAAAAATGCCCGCCGCTTGGCGAACCGGTACAGGAAACTCTGTTCGGGGATCACCGGGCAGCTGCCGTGACTGCAAACCACGCAGCCCTGTCGCAGCTGTGCATCCATTCCAGGCCTTCCCGAGGTGTTCACTGCCTGATGTCCGGCCGCAAGATCGGCCAGCCATGCCGGGTTTTCCATCAGGATACAGCCGCGGGTCTGTACGTGGATACCCTCTTTGAGGCTGCGGAGGAACCCTGAATTCTCGTAGGTTTCCCTGAGGGATCCCGATCCGGCTGTGCCGCAGGAATACTGGATCACCGGACAGGGTTCGATGTGACCGGCCGGGCTGATGTGGTGGCTCAGCCCTTCGGCGGCCGGGCAAAACGGATTTCCATCCGCATCCCAGTAGGCATCGATGATCACCATAGGGAACCGGTTCCTGCCTTCGACGATGAACCGTCTGAGCCGTTCGATCTCTGCGGGCGAAAGCGCCAGTTCGTAACATGGTTGTGCCCCTGCGGGCCGGTAGATGTAATACCAGAGGTAAACCACGCCCATATTGTGCAGCATTTCCACAAACGAAGCAGAGAGCGCCATACCGATGTTCGATTTGCACACGCTGATGGCCACACCCGTGATGAGCCCGTGAGCTACCGAAGTCTCAATAGCTTCAAGTGTTCGCCGGTAAATACCAGAACCTCCGCGCCGGATGTCGGCACCCGGTTCGTCGCCTTCAAAGCTGATCAGGGGTGTAACGTTGGCGCATTGCCCGAGTTCTTCAGCCATTGCATCATTCAGAAGAAGGCCGTTCGTAAACAGCTGGAAATATGATTTCTTATGATTTCTGAAAACCGTGGTCAGCTTCGGGTACAGCAACGGTTCCCCCCCAAGAATGCCAAAGAACCAGGATCCGTTTTCATTGCTTTCGCCGATGATCTTTTCGAGCATTGAGAGCTCCATGTGCCTGGTGCCCCCATCTTGCGAAACCCAGCATCCCTGACAGGTAAGATTGCACTGGTTGGTGACCGAGATAAACTGAAATGCCGGGAAAGCAGATCCCTTCTTTCGCCTGCGGTCGAACCGGCTGAAGGTACGGGCGCCCTTCCACACCATGTTGATGAGAAAAGCGCGTATGCACTTCGGGTTGGCGTGGAGGAAATTCCGGAGGAGCGACATCGTTTGGGAGTTCTTCAGGTTTTCGGTTGATTATCTTTCATTCCGGCCGCACCAAACCCAAGCGCCTCATCCCGGTCACGGATGGCCTGCTCCATCGCATCTGCGCGGATGATCTTGCGCCGTTTCATTTTACGGTTTTCGAGCGCCTGGTAGATGTCACTACCGAGAATCGCATCGGTATCGTGCTGCAACCGCCGTATCTCAGCAGTTTCATCGACGGTATCAGCACCTCCGATGACTCCGCCCTGCAGATATTTAGGAAAAATAATTGCTATCTGCGGGCAGATGCGGGCGCAGGCCGGACAGTTGTTTTTACAGGAGGCAGGGTTGACGACCAATACCTTGCCGCCGGTTTTCCGGTAAACGCCAAACAGGCAAAATTCAGCGCACTGGCCGCAGCCATTGCAGCGCCCATAGTCGATTACCGGGTACCATGCCGGCCAGGAGGGGTTTGCAACAAGCTCCGCTGGTTGCCCGCCATTATCCTGGTATTCACCTGCGAGTAGCAACCATTCCGCTGGTTCCCTGCATTCATCCTGATGTTCCTCAGAGAGTGGCAACTGCTCACTTGTTTCCCCTTTGTTATTCAAATAATCGCCGAGGAGTGGTAAAAGATCTCCCGGCTTTTGCTCAAGCAGATTATAAAAACGGATCTTTTCAGGCTGGCCGATCCCCGACTGGTTTAACAGCAGCCCTACCGCGCGCGGATGACAGGCAACCATGAGAATTTTTTCTGCCAGGACAGTAAGACCTTTTATTTGGCCAGGATCCTGCACGCACCAGCCACACAGATCGGCCAGGGTTACAGCCTTGATATCATTGCGGCCGCGCAGCAGGCTGCTGGTCTCCATCCATGCCTGCGTGTTTTGCCGGGCCTGGCAGTTGCAAAAGATGATAATATTTTCAGGCACTTTACCCTGGTTTAATCCTGTTATTTTCGCGCAAACCTATCAAAAAAAACCGGAAGTTCAGGCGGCGAAAATACAACCATCTGATAACGAGAATAAATTAAATAGCTGACCCTGCAAAAAAAAACGTTGAAACGAGGTCGCGGGGAGATTATCAGCGGATCAGGCTAATATTTTCTACATTTGCGATGTATTTGAGGAGATGGATACCAGTCAGTTTGTGTCAGTCCTATATTTAATATTAACAAGGCCTCATGAGTACCGGGTTAAATCATTTTACAACTATTAACAGTCTGTTTAAAATTCATTTTGAAATTTGTAACTCCTTGAAAACTATTAGTTTTTCATTATTCCATCTTCACTCATCGCTTTTCATTTTATATTAGTCGTTAACCCAATGAATACAGTACAATGGATAATTGCCAGTGAAAAATGAAT
>CAISJJ010000390.1 GCA_903885595.1 uncultured Bacteroidales bacterium | reverse complement strand
GTATTGGGGGTTAGGTCAGTAAAGGAAACCGGGTAAGTTGTTGCGGTGAAGGTTCCCGGATTGCTTACATCTGTAACCCCTTCGCCTCCAATGATCTTGTCGGAGTCGGTGTATGGATACCAGATAGCCCCGCGGTTGGTGGCATCGGCGCCATTGGTGGCGGTAATATTGGCGGTGGCTGAGGCGGTAGAGGCAGTAACCGGTTTGAAAATGGCAGAACTTGACATAAACAAACGGCCGTTATATACAGGGGCAAGCATTATTTGACCATCTCCTGAAACGGAGATGGAATACCAGTATTGATTAGTTGGTCCTGCAGGCTGAGTTTCGCTCCAGTTTGTGCCGCCATCTGTTGACTTGTACAAACGTCCGTTAAAAACACCAGCAAGCATTTTCTGACCATCTCCTGAAACAGAAATAGATAGCCAAGATAAATCAGATTCTCCTTCAGGCTGGGTTTCGCTCCAGCTTGTGCCTCCATCGGTTGATTTGTACAAACGACCTCCGGCAACCCCTGCCAGTGTGGTCATGCCGTTGGAAGATACGGCAACGGCTTGCCAATTTAAATCAGATTCTCCTGCAGGCTGGGTTTCGCTCCAGTTTGTACCACCATCGCTTGACTTGTATAAACGGCCGCCGGAAACGGCTGCCAGTAAGGTTATGCCATCTCCTGAAGCGGCAACGGATACCCAGTTTTTATCGGAATTTCCGGCAGGCTGTGCTTCGCTCCAGTTTGTACCACCATCGCTTGATTTATATAAACGGCCGCCAGACAGCCCGGCCAGCATGGTCAAACCATTTCCTGAAACGGAAACGCATGTCCACACTTTATCGGTAGCGCCGTCAGGCTGTGTTTCGCTCCAGCTGGTGCCGCCGTCAGTTGACAAGTATAAACGGCCATTTTGAACGCCGGCAAGCATATTCTGTCCATTTCCTGATACCGAAACGCTTTTCCAGAATTTATTGGCAGCACCGGCAGGCTGGGTTTCGCTCCAGCTTGTGCCTCCATTAGTTGACAAGTATAAACGGCCATTTTGAACGCCGGCAAGCATTTTCATACCATCCCCTGAAACGGAAACGGAACACCAGTTTTTATCAGATTCTCCGGCCGGCTGGGTTTCGAGCCAGGCTCCGCTGTTGGCAAGCCATTCCACGCTGGGCGGTCCAACAGGAATTCCATTTGTTGTAGCACTGTAAGCAGTTTCCACATTGTCGCCATTGCGCGCCTTTACTTTGAAGGTATAGGTATTCCCTGTGGTAAGCCCGGTAACGGTTTTTGTGCCCCAGGTTGTCGCTGTTTGCCATACTGTGGAGGTACTCAAACCTCCATTGGCCTGTACATATTGGTTGGTAGTGGTTTCATTGATGCAAAACTCCGTCGTTGAAGGGTTGCCGTTTACATTCACCGCAACATCGAGTGTTGTAGCCGTGGCATTGTTCACCGTGGGTGCGGCCGGCACATTGGCCAGGGTGCGGAAATCGGTGCGGGCGCTGTAGCCTGTCCCAGAAGGATTTGTGGCATGGGCCCGTGAGTTGTAACGGGTGTTGGGGGTTAGGTCAGTAAAGGAAACCGGGTAAGTTGTTGCGGTGAAGGTTCCCGGATTGCTTACATCGGTAACCCCTTCGCCTCCAATGATCTTGTCGGAGTCGGTGTATGGATACCAGATAGCCCCGCGGTTGGATGCATCGGCGCCATTGGTAGCAGTGATATTGGCTGTGGCAGAGGCGGTATTTGCAGTAATCGGGTTGAAAATGGTAGAACTTGACAAATACAAACGGCCGTTATATACAGGGGCAAGCATGGTCGTACCATCTCCTGAAACGGCAACAGGTCCCCAGTTTTTATTGACAGCACCGGCAGGCTGTGTTTCGCTCCAGCTTGTGCCTCCATCTGTTGACAGATACAAACGGCTATATGATGCGCTGGCAAGCATTTTCTGACCATCTGCTGAAACGGAAACGCCTGACCATGAAGGAGTGGTATTTCCGGCAGGCTGGGTTTCACTCCAGTTTGTGCCGCCATTAAGCGACTTATACAAGCGGCCTTGCCCATATTGATCGAGCTCAATTGCAAGCATTGTTTGACCATCTCCTGAAACGGTAAGGCTTGTCCATTTTTTAATAGCATTTCCAGCAGGCTGTGTTTCGCTCCAGCTTGTGCCGCTATCGGTTGATTTATACAAACGACCATCATAAATGCCGGCTAACATTGTAAAACCATCTCCTGAAACGGAAACGGAATACCAATTTTTATAAGTATTTCCGGCAGGCTGTGTTTCGCTCCAGCTTGTGCCGCCATCGGTTGACTTGTACAAACGACCACCTTGAGCGCCGGCAAGCATGTTCTGACCATCCCCTGAAACGGAAACGGCTTTCCAGGTTACATTCGATGCTCCGGCAGGCTGGGTTTCGCTCCAGTTTGTGCCGCCATCGGTTGATTTAAATAATCGGCCACCGTTTACCCCTGCCAGCATTGTCAAACCATCTCCCGAAACGGAAACGGGTTCCCAGATCTTATCAGAAGCTCCGGCAGGCTGGGTTTCGAGCCAGCTTGTGCCTCCATCTTTTGACATATACAAACGGCCACCAACAATACCAGCAAGCATGGTCGTACCATTTGCTGAAACGGCAACACATTTCCAGGCTTTATCAGCATTTCCGGCAGGCTGGGTTTCGAGCCAGGCGCCGGCTTGCCATTCCACGCTGGGAGCCGGGATAAACGTAAAAGTATCAGTTGATGTTGCTGTTCCACACGTGGCGGTTACACATACACTGCCAGTTGCTCCGCCAGCGATAACGGCAGTGATGGTGTTTTCGTCAACAACAGTATATGATGTGGCAGCCGTACCGCCAAAGCTTACTGCTGAGGCACCCGAAAAATTGTTTCCGGTGATGGTCACAGTTGCTCCGGGCGCAGCCGATGTGGGCGTAAACGAGGTGATGATTGTGGTTGGAATGATGTTGCCCATAACTGAAAACATATATGGACTATTATCATAATAGGTATAGGTGTTCCCTCCATCCCCTGATTGTGCATTGTTATTTGTCAACGGAATTGTTCCCGGCCCTGAAGAGCTCATGTCGTCAGTATAATTGAAATTCGCATCATTTGGCGAGGCGGAGGCGTGAAATACCAGCCAGTAGGTGGTATTGGCTAGCAAAGTGTAAGTGGCTGGGCTTGATGGTGTGAACTGCCAATCAACGGTTGACGAAACCTGGCTGGGCGACCCAAAGGTGACTAAGGCGCCTCCTGCCTGATCAATTTCTCCATTTGATAAGGCGCCATATAACTTCAGGATTGCATTTGCACCCCCTATTTCTATAGAAAGTTTCGCGGATAATAGATCGTATTTCGTCTCATTGGTGGTAAATGCCTGAGCGATGTAGTCTTGATCATTACCCACGACAGTGCCACTACTTGTTGCAGCCAGGTTGCTCACGATCGCCCCATCGAAGCTTTCGCCCAGGGCGAACTCCGAAAAGCTGCTCAACCCCGAGATGGTGAACTTACCCCATACACCATCGGTCTGGCGACTCACGATGGTGGCGCCAATAGTGGTCACATCCACCCAGGGTGAGGTTGCATAGGTACGTTTAAGTACCTTGAAATTAGCCCATTTATCCTGGGTCAATCCCAGATCCGAGAAGTCCAGCACCAGGGTGTATCCACCGGGAGTGGGATTGCCCGAGCTGATTGTAAAATAGAGGCTCTTTATCCCCTTTACGCCAGGGAGTACGTACAAGTTGGAGGCGGGTGCGGCTGCTGTTTTTGCAACGGTCAAGGTTGTTCCTGTCGTCCCGCCGGGGAAAGAGGCATTTACGCCGGAATTCGGGAAACCCGCGCTGGCCGGGCTGGTGCCTGAACTGGCTATGGCTCCTGGACTGGCGCTGTACAGTATCGTATTGCCGGTTAAAGGACTGGCGCTGAGGTAAACAATTGAACTGCCGCTGCCCTTATAGGCATAGATGGCATAATTATGAGTCGTTCCGGCAGTTACCGCTGCATCGGTGCAGGTGGTAGCGGTTCCGGCGTAAACGATCTGGTCGCTGCCCTGGGTGCCGGGGGTGTAGGTGGTTCCGTCAACGGGCACAAAGGCGGGGGCTGAACCGGCCCTCCTCACCACGAGGTAGCCATCGGCTGTGGCCGAAGCGGTATAGTTGACCACGATATTGAAATCGGAACCGGTTTTGGTATTCGAGAAATTGAGGTTGGTTGGGGGATTAATATAGGTAAATCCTGTTTTGCTGGCGGTTCCGCCGGCATTGGTCACACTCACACTTCCCGATGTTCCGCTGCCCACTGTGGCAGTGATGGAGGTTGAGCTAACCACGGTGAAGGTTCCGGCGGCCGTTCCGCCAAAGCTTACGGCTGTAGCTCCCGTGAAACCGGTTCCGGTAATGGTTACCAGGGTACCCACCGCTCCGCTGGAAGGGGTAAAGGAGGTAATTGTGGGAGGAGGTGGAGGAACAAACACCCAAGCCGCCCCGTTAAATGTATTATCATTATTGCCTCCAACAATCAGCGTTTTCCCATCAGCAGAGAGTGCTGCCGAATATCCCTGGTATGGTTCACCCACGGAACCGGACCCAATCAGTTTTTCTCCCTGCTGTGTCCATGTACTTCCCGAACGGGTAAATACCCATGTGGCGCCAATCCGAGTATTGTCATCCTGTCCTCCTATAATTGCCGTATTGCCATCGGCTGAGAGGCCAACTGAACTTCCTTGGCTAGATGCACCAACAAATCCGGTGCCTGCAAGTGGGCCCGCCTGCTGGCTCCAGCTCCCCCCCGAACGGGTAAATACCCATACGGCTCCCTGACTGTTATTATCCATTGTGCCACCCATTACGGCTGTATTGCCATCGGCTGAAATAGCTACTGAAGTACCTTGCTGGGCAGCCCCCGTATTCCCGGTGCCAACGAGTTTTTCCTGCTGGCTCCAGGTGTTTCCTGAGCGGGTATAGGTCCACGCAGCTCCCTCATAGTCATTATCATTAGGGCCTCCCACAATGGCCGTATTGCCATCGGCCGAAATAGCTACTGAAAAGCCTTGAGAGGCCATACCCACATTCCCGGAGCCAACGAGTTTTCCCTGCTCGCTCCAAGTTGTTCCCGAACGGGTAAATACCCAGGAGGCTCCAATGCCGCTATTGTCCCACTGACCTCCTGCAATTACCGTATTGCCATCGGCCGAAACAGCTACTGAAGAGCCTTGTAGGGATCTACCCACATTCCCTGTGCCAACGAGTAATCCCTGCTGGCTCCAAGTTGTTCCCGAACGGGTAAATACCCATACGGCTCCCTTAGCGGCATTATCTTGTGAGCCACCCACTACGGCTGTATTGCCATCGGCTGAAATGGCTACTGAAGTACCTTGCCGGGCCCTGCCCGTATTCCCGGTGCCAACGATTTTTTCCTGCTGGCTCCAGGTGTTTTCTGAGCGGGTATATATCCATGCGGCTCCCTGACCGTTATCATCCATTGGGCCACCCACTACGGCTGTATTGCCATCGGCTGAAACGGCCACTGAATTACCCTGTTGTGCACCACCCACAGCGCCGGTGCCAAAGAGTTTATCGCCTTGCTGGGCAGAAGGATAAGGAGTAGGGGTAACTGTAAAATTGCCCGTGGCTGTTGCCGTGCCGCCGGCGGTAGTTACAGAGATCGCCCCTGTTGTAGCGCCCGGCATAACCATGCCCACCAGTGTTGTTCCGCTATTGGATACAACTATGGCAGCTGTTCCCCCAATGGTAAATGCTGTCGGCGACCCGAGGTTGGTTCCGGTAATGGTTACCAGGGTGCCCACCGGCCCGCTGGAAGGGGTAAAGGAGGTAATTGTGGGAGGAGGTGGCGGAGCTACAAACATCCATGCAGCTCCAGCTTGGCTATTGTCAAAATACCCTCCTACAATGGCCGTAGTTCCATTGGCACTCACAAAAACAGAACCACCCTGTCTTGCATTACCTGAATTGCCCGTACCCACCAGCTTACTCCCTTGCTGGCTCCAGTTATTGCCTGAACGGGTGAAAACCCATGCTGCTCCCATGTAACCACTATCAAAATATCCGCCTACCATGGCGGTATTCCCATCGGCAGTAAGGGATACTGAACGGCCTTGTTGCGCCGCGCCCGTATTGCCGGTGCCAACCAATTTGTCTCCCTGCTGGCTCCATGTGCTTCCACTGCGGGTAAACACCCAGGCTGCTCCCTGATTGGAATTGTCAGCAGAACCACCCACGATGGCTGTATTTCCATCGGCTGAAAGGGATACTAAAACGCCTTGTTGCGCAGCGCCCGTATTGCCGGTGCCAACCAATTTGCTTTGCTGGCTCCATGTGGTCCCGTTATAGGTAAACACCCAGGCTGCACCCTGATTGGAATTGTCAGTGGAACCACCCACGATGGCGGTATTGCCGTCGGCACTGAGTGATACAGAACATCCTTGTTGACTTGTACCTGTATTGCCTGTTCCTACCAATTTATCCCCTTTCTGGGTCCAGCTTCCATTGTTGCTACGGACAAAAACCCATGCAGCGCCTATCATCGAATTGTCCCACTTCCCACCTATGATGGCAGTATTGCCATCTGCACTCAGTGATACGGAGGTTCCCATCAAGGCGTTTCCTACAGCCCCGTTACCTACCAGCTTCCCCTGCTGTGACCAGGTGCCATTATTGCTCCTTACAAATACCCAGGCTGCTCCCAAAAAGTTATTATCATTCAATCCACCAACAAGGGCGGTATTCCCATCAGCACTGAGCGAAACGGAGTATCCCTGGGCGGCATCAACTGATCCGCCAGTACCCACAAGCTTGTTTCCCTGCTGAGACCAGAGATCTCCGGTGCGTGTGTAAATCCAGACTGCTCCCTTACCTGATTCGTAATAATCGCGGTCAAACCAATCGTCATCCTTACCGCCTACAATGGCAGTATTGCCATCAGCACTCAGGGCTACGGAACATCCTTGGTGGGTGTCGATGAAAGATCCCACTGCACCGGTTCCTACCATTTTGTCTCCTTGCTGTATAGCGGGGTAAGGTGTTGCAGTTACGGTAAAATTGCCCGTTGCCGTTGCTGTGCCGCCGCTGGTAGTTACAGAAATCGCCCCGGTTGTGGCTCCCGGCATCACCATGCCCACCAGCGTGGTTCCGCTATTGGATACGACTATGGCAGATGTTCCCCCAATGGTAAATGCTGTCGGCGACCCGAGGTTGGTTCCGGTAATGGTTACCAGGGTACCCACCGCTCCGCTGGAAGGGGTAAAAGAGGTGATGGTGGGAGCAACCGCTTTGGCGCTTTGCACAAAAGCTCCCGTCACAAGGAACAGGATGAGCAATAATACTGTTAGACTGGAAGTACCTTTCTTTTTCGGGATGGAATTCATGACAGCAGTAAACTTTTTCATGGTCTTTTTAATTTTTTGCATGATTGGAAAATCGGGAATTAGCAATCGGTAATTGTTTGTCAACAATAACACGAAGGCAAAATAATCTCTAAAAACAGTGGTTTACAACAAAAGCAAGTCTGATATTTCGCATACGGGAAAATGCAAGTCCAATATTCCGCAAAATCGATGGCGAAATATTGGACTCGCCTCAAAAACAGTATCATACAAAGGTTGTTTTCTGTAAAAACCGATGAGCATCGTTGTCGCATGGCAGGTTCCGGCCCCTGGAAAGAGGTGAAAAAGTCCAGAATTCCGCCATTTTTTGACACGGAAAGCCTGTGGCATGCAATTTCCTGCTGGTATTCAGCCCTCAGTGATGCTGTTTTTAAAGCCGGAAACCTTGATGTATTTTGAAGTAATGACGGAGGGATGCAGGATAAAAGATTATTTTTCCAGCCTGGATAGCAGTTGCTTCCGGTATTGGCCCGGATTGGTGCCTGTTACCTGCTCAAATGCGGTGTAGAAGCTTTGTTTTGAACCGAAGCCGGAGTTGCGCGCAATATCCATAATGGAATAGTGGCTAAAGACAGGATTTCCCAGCAGGAAGCGGGCCGCCTCCACCCTGAACTGATTGGTGAACATGTTGAAATTGATTCCTTTATATACCCTGAGTGCAATGGCGATAGCTTTTTGGGAACTGTTCAGCTTACTGGCAACATCATCAACCTTCAGTTTCGGATTGAGATAGGGCTTCTCATGCTGGTAATAGATGATTAACTGCTCTATAAGCGTGTTGTAGCCGGCTGTATGAGGATTCCTTATTGCAGTAGCTGAGCTGAACGGAGCCATAGCCTGTGTGAGGGTTTACAGTGATTACTGATTTCTGTTTCGATGGTTTCCATGATATCTGCTAACGGTAAAGATGAGCAGGAAATCATGGTACAAAAGAAAAAATAAAAGGGCGTGGAAGCAACAAAAGCAAGTCCAATATTCCGAAACCAAAAAAAAAACAAGTCCAAAATTTCTCCATTCGGAGGGAAACAGGTGGATTGGGGGCTTCTGGCAGGAGTGAAAATCTGCCAACCGGTCAATTTCCGCTTGTTTTGTCAATAATAGTTTGAATAACAGGGCGCAGGGCTATCATGTAAACGGTCCTGTTTTTATCACCTGACCGGATAAAATAATTCATGTCAACACCCTTTTTTATGTCGCGGCTTGCTGTTGCGGTTGATATGTTTTTAAAAATGTTCATGTAATCTTTTCTGCTGAATTCTGTTTTGCCCTGCCTTACAAAGTACTCAACACGGTCAATCTCGGTAAGAATTCTATTATTATAACTCAGTAACTCTGCCAGAGAACCATCTATAACCTGAAGCATATATTCAATGAATGCTGTTGATTCACCCTTTTTATCACAGTTTGATAATACATTATAGTATTCTTCCTGCGACTGACCGATCAAAGTTTCGAAAGGTAAAAATTCAAAAACAGGATACTCTTTTAATAACACAACAGTTTGCCAAAGCCTTCCCATTCTTCCATTTCCATCAAGAAAAGGATGAATGAATTCCGTCTCATAATGAAACACACAACTCTTTATCAGGGTCGATTCATCTTTGATCTTCAGATAGCCGAACAAATCCTGCATCAAGGTTGGAACATTTTTCGCCGGAGGTGCAAGATGAGCCAAGCTTGATCCCTGAAAAACACCTACTTCCTGATTCCTGTATTTTCCCGGATGGTCAATTAAACCATGCATTAACAGTTCGTGCGCTGTAAGAAATGATTTTGATGAACATGGGTCAAAAGTGGTCAATCTATTATAGGCTTCAATGGCATTGAGAACTTCAAGAATATCCTTTTTTGGCCCGACTACTCTTTTATTTTCAAGCAAGGCTGTAACCTGTTCCTGTGTAAGGGTGTTTCCTTCAATTTTAAGAGAAGAATGAATCGTTTTTATCTTATTCTGCTTTCGTAATTGAGGCGATGGCCTGTTTAAAAAACCGGCCTTAATCTCACCAAACTTCTCTGATATGGAGGAAATTAGTTTGATTATTAACGGGGTGATGTTATAGGGAGGCTTCATTGATACTATCATTTGATACTATCAAAATTACGAATTATCTTTTAAAACACAATCATTTTACCGCATTAAATATTGGTGCAATAAGGGATACAATGATGGTCCGACGATCAGCAGGATTATTCTGAAAACCAGCAAAAGCAAGTCCAAAATTTCTCCATTCGGAGGGAAACAGGTGGATTGGGGGCTTCGATAAAAGCCACAACCTATATGTCCGGCATTTTGGATAAAATTTTGTATTTTTGTTAAAAAGAATAGTCATGAGTGTAATTGTTATAAAAGCAGATAGTCAAAATTCAAAGATCCTTAAAGAGCTTGCTAAGAAGCTGGGAGCTGATGTTCTTAATATTAATGAAGAACAATTCGAGGATATTGCCTTAGGACTTATTATGGACAAGGTGAAGACCGGGGAAACCGTGAGTCGTGATTCCATTATAAAAAAATTAGATAAATAATGGTCGTTGAATTTGATAAGTCGTTTGAGAAGTCCTTAAATAAGTTTCATGACACGATTGTGCTAAGGAGACTTAAGCAAATTATTTTTCAAATTGAACGTTCATCGTCCATATCTCAAATCCCCAATATTTTAAAACTTACCGGTTATTCAGCTTATTTTCGTATAAGAATCGGAGATTATCGTATTGGTGTTGAGTTGATTAATAACGACACAATACGATTCATAATTATTGCCCACAGAAAAGATATTTACAAAGGTTTTCCCTAAAATATTCAGCTGCAAATATGTCGCTAAACGCAACAAGCCAAACGATAAACCGCTTCGAAACATTTGTTTGGTTGCTGCGTTTAGCTTCCAACCGATCAGCTTCCGGTTGTTTGCGTGTCCGGGTAGAGGTTACTCCTGTAATAGCTGGGCTGAATCCCGGTTGCCTGCACAAAAGCAGTATAAAAGCTTTGCTTGGAACCAAATCCTGAATCATGGGCGATGGCCGTGATCTTATAGTTCTGGTATTCAGGATTTTCAAGGCGTCGTTTTGCCTCTTCAACCCTGAAATGGTTAATGAAGGTGGTAAAATTGGAATCATTGTACCGCTTTAAAGCAAGGGAGACCGCTTTTTGCGTGGTACCCAGTTTGTCTGCCACATCATCTACCTTCAGTTTTGGATTAAGGTAGGGTTTTTCGCTGGTGAACCAGTCGATGATCAGTGCAATAAGCGGGTCGGCAGGAACCGCGGTCGGTGTATCTTTTTCAGGTTCAGACGAAAGTTGCAGTCCCGTGACCACCACAGGATGCTCTCGTTTCACGATATCTTCTTTATACCGGATCATCAGCACCCTGTATGCTTCGCTGCGTTCGAGGTAGAGCCTGTTGCTCTTCCATAATACAAAACCCAGCAGGAATGTGGCAATCAACAGGATTGCAATGATGAGATTCCGAAAAAACAACAGCTTCTCCCTGCTCTCTATCTGAATTTTAAGGTAGGTATTCTCACGCTCTTTTTTCTCGGCCTGGTGGAGCTGTTCCATGTTTTGCAGCGCTATTCTGTTGTCGATTGCCATCATGGTATCGCGTGTGATTTTGATGGTGTCGGCGACCAGCATGGCTGCCCTGTAATCTCCCTGCTTACGGTAATTCTCCATGAGCTCCAGCCGCAGTTTCAATGCGAGTGATCTGTCCCCAATGGAGTCGGCCATCCGCACGGCTTTATTTAAATAGTATTGGGATAATGCCGTTTTCCCTGTTTCCTGGTAAACCGAGGCATACCCACTGAACACACGGGCAATGCCCCCGGCCAGTCCGATCGGGCGGCAATACTCAAGCACCCTGTCGTATTCTTCAAGCGCTTTACCATATTGTTTCTGGTCAAGGTAAAGATTGGCAATATTGTACTTTTCCATGATGGGGGGCTGCGATGGGTCCTCAGCCGCCAGGAGGGCAATCGCTTTCAGGTAGCAGGCCAGGGCGCTGTCGGGATCGGTGTTACGATACATGATGCCCATGTTCATATAGGCTGTTCTCAGGTTTGATGTGTCGTGGGCCCTGACAAGCTGACTAATGGCCAAATTGTAGTATTTCGTTGCTTCCGGTTTGTTGCCTGTTTCGTTGTTGTTGTCGGCAATGGTCACGTATACTGCTCCCAGAGCACCGAGACTGTCGAGGCGTTTGAAAATATCGGCGGCTTTCATCAGGTATTTCTGGGCCTTCATATTTTCTCTCCTGGCAATTAACAAGGAGCCGTAAAGATTGTAAACCGAAGCTGTTTTATACTCCATTTTTAATAGTTCATAGGAGGTAACCGACTCACGTATATAGGTTTCGGCGGAGGTAAAATCAGCCCTGTCAACCAGTATTTCACCCAGTTTGAATGAGGTATAAGCCAGCGCCAGGGTATCGTTTGCGCCGATAGCTATTGTTCTGGCTCTTATCAGGATGTTGATGGCTGAATCGGAATATCCTTTATTCATCCAGGCAATGGCCTTTATTTGCAATGGCGGGATGATTTCCGCATCGTAATGGCGGGCCTTGTGAATCAGCGCCATAGCCGAATCGGCATACATAATAGCGCTGTCGGGATGGCTCTCCTGGTAGTGCCGGGCTTTGTCAACCAGCATCACAGCATGATTGCTCAGGGAAACACCCTCCATGCGCTCCTTTTCTGAAGAACGACAGGAGAAGAGGAAGAATGAAATCGCAGTCACCAGGAAGAATGCAGGGAGGAACGGCAGCTTTTTTTTGAACATATTGGGGTTGAATCAGGCAATCAATGGCCGACAAATGTACAAAAGGAAATGCATTTGTCCAACCGGGGGTCGACGTGGGTGAGGTCAACTTCCATTCCTGAAACCGTTCTCCGGAAGCGAATCTATTTCCATTGAGGTAAGGGTATTTATTCTGCCATTGGTCAATTGAATATTGAATATCGAATATCGAAGTATGAAGTTTTCACTACGTGATTTTTTTTATTCGTAAATCGTATATCGTAATTGGTCATCGTCTCATTGGGATCACTCACCACAAGGCAACTGCGCCAGGTGCCCGATGGGTTCATTTAATGTTTACCCAGCTCTAAACACCGCAACTGACTGAGGTTGCTTTTGTTGAAACTGATCCCCATTCCGTAATCGTCAAATTAATCAGCTTACCAAAGCCAATTTCGACAAGCCTATAAAGGGTTGAAAGTTGTATATCGCTATGGCCATTTTCGATCCTTGAGATGAAACTTTTTCGTGTGCCAGTCTTCGCAGCAAGTTCTTCCTGAGTCATTTTAGCTTGTTTTCGTCCTTCTCTTATGACTTCTCCATTAGCATTTGCTTTAGCTTTAATTTCAAACTCAGTTCGCTTTAAACTGCCAATTGGACCATACCTCTTTTCCAGATGTTCATCAAATGTTGTAAGTTCCATATTATTATTTACCGGTTTCATTTATCTTACTTTTTAAAGTAAAATACTCATTCTTTATCTTTATAGCCTTATTGATCTCATTTCCAAGAATTTTCTGGGTTTTCTTTTGAAATCCGTTGAAAAGAACGGATGAGGCTATGACGAGTGGCGGATTGCGTGGCACTTAGCTGTCAACAAACACGAATGATTGTGCGGGAAATGCCGCTTCAATTATGTTTCCAAACCCGCCATTTTTTATAGCCTTTGTTACCGCCAGGTTTTCTTTCTGTCAGGCAAGTTTAACTGTCTGATTGAGTAATTCAACATTAAAATTGACCTTAGCATTCAATGCTTTAAACACTTTAATAATTGTCTCAAAACGAGCGTCTGTCAGGCTATTCTCTAATTTAGAGATTTGCGCTTTCTTTACACCAACCAACTGTCCAAGTTCTTCTTGTGTTAAATGACGTTCTTTTCTTGCTTGCCTGATTGCTTCTCCGAGCAGATCAAGTCGCAATTCGCTTTCAAAAGCTTCACGCTTTGGAGTTCCCAGTTTGCCGATATATTTATCAGTAACTTCGTCCAGGCTAATTGTTTTTAATGGTTTATCTTTCATTGTTTTTTCCTTTCAAAATAAAGTTTTCTAATTCTCTCTGCTTTCTCTAATTCTCCGGTAGGAGTTTTATCTGTCTTTTTG
>CAISJJ010000389.1 GCA_903885595.1 uncultured Bacteroidales bacterium | reverse complement strand
CTTCAGATATATCAAATACTGATTTTAGATTCTTATTTCTGTCAAGTACTTCAGCAAATGTCAACTCAACATCTTTCCCTTCAGTAGGTTGTTTGTAAAACCTATTATTAATATGCTGTTCTTGTGTTGTCGATAAATAATTATTAATAGTCTCTTGACAGTTACCTGAAAATGATAGACTGCCATTCGAAAGTAAAATGCCTTTAAAACATAGCTGCTTAACCGCAGATAAATTATGACTAACAAATAAAACCGTCCTTCCTTCCTTCCCAACCTCTCCCATTTTCCCTAAACACTTCTTCTGAAACTCTGCATCACCCACCGCTAATACTTCATCAACTATCATTATCTCACTCTCCAAATGCGCTGCAACAGCAAATGCCAAACGGACATACATGCCACTGCTGTAACGTTTAACTGGTGTATCTATATATCGCTCTACACCGCTGAAGTCAACAATTTCATCTAGTTTTCGGGTTATCTCGTTTTTACGCATTCCCAAGATCGCCCCGTTAAGGAAAATGTTTTCACGACCGGTAAGTTCAGGATGAAATCCTGTTCCAACTTCCAACAAACTTGCCACACGACCCTTAATGTGAATTTTACCAGTGGTGGGACTTGTAACCCGGGATAGGATTTTTAATAACGTACTCTTGCCTGCTCCATTTTTACCTATAATGCCAAGCGCCTCCCCTTGCTTAACATTGAGATCAATATCCCGAAGGCTGTAAACCACATCACCCACCCCTTTTTTGTCACGTTCGTTTGTTTCGCCAATTTTTAAAAAGGGATCAGACTGACCTCTTATTTTCATCGCGTACCAGCGTTCGAAATCGCGTGTTATTGTACCCGTACCGATTTCACCAAGACGGTAAATTTTTGACAGGTTTCTTATTTCGATAACGTTGGACATGAGAGGATTAAATAAAGAGCTGTAAATCAAAAATGCAATTACACGGTATCAACAAACGTTTTTTCGGTTTTGTTGAAAATTACAATCCCCAGAATCAACATGATTACCGTTATGCCAGCAGAATAGCCAACGCTCCAGGCGCTGAATTCTCCCTTACCTAAAAAACTATAACGAAAAGCTTCGATGATGCCGGTCATGGGATTGAGTTCAATTATTTTTTTGAATTTTTCGGGCGCTGCACTTAAAGGATAAATCACCGTGGTGGTGTACATTAATAATTGCACCCCAAAAGTTACAAGAAATGCCAGATCCCGGTATTTGGTGGTCATGGCAGTGATTATTAATCCAAGTCCCAACCCCAGCAACGCCATCATCAACACCAAAACAGGAAACATCAGCAATGCCCAGTTAGGGCTGAAAGATGCGCCCTGCCAACCGTAATATCCCATCATAATAAAAAAAAGCAGCATCTGAACTGCAAACCGAACCAGGTTACTTGCCACAATGCTTAGTGGTAAAATGAGCCTCGGAAAATAAACCTTGCCAAAAATATTTGCGTTGTCCCTGAAAACAGTGCTGGTTTTGGTAAGGCAATCGGCAAAATAATTCCAGGCTGTAATGCCCGCCAGATAAAATAGAGGCTGGGGTAATCCGTCGGTGCTTATGCCTGCGAGCTGACCAAATACAAATGTGAAAATAATAGTTGTAAACAAGGGTTGAATAAAGAACCACAGAGGACCCAGGATGGTTTGTTTATAAAAACTGACAAAATCTCGTTTTACAAACATAACCAGCAAATCGCGATAACGCCATACGTCTCTGAAGTTAAGATCGAAGAGAGAGGTTGATCCCTCAATAACAAGGTCCCATTCTTTATCAGGCAGCTCTGCTTTCATTTCAAAATGTTTGTTGGTTAAAGCTTTAGTGCATTTTCAAAATACCAGCCTGCAACCATTTCAAATCCTTTTCGTGCATCGATCTCTGGCTGGTACCCCAGAACTGTAGCTGCTTTTTTAATACTTGCCTGCGAATGGGGGATATCTCCTTCACGGATTTGACCATAAAAAGGTTCAATCTGAGAGATTTTGTTGTCATATTTAGCGAGATTGTCACGCAACGTCCTGAATAATTCCAATAGTGTTGTATTCCCTCCATAAGCTATATTGAAAACATGGTCGGGCTTCATCTCCATGTTCATCTCTTTTTGGTATGTCACTGAACTTTCAAGGATTGATTGCCATGGTGTCAGTGCAGCCCTCACATTTGCCTGGATCACATTTTCGATGTGGGTAAAATCACGGCTGTAAGATCCATCCCCATTGATCACCGGCTGCTCATGCATCAGTAAATTTTTCGCCCAGAGAGGAATTACAGCCGCATAGGCGCCGGCAGGGCTTTGGTTCTTGCCAAAAACATTAAAATATCTCAGCCCGATGGTCTCAAGTTCGTAAAGCTGGGTGAATACATTTGCGTAAAGTTCATTAACAAACTTGGTAACTGCGTATGGCGACAAAGGACGTCCTGTCCGCGATTCCACTTTCGGAAGCTCCTTTGAATCGCCATAGGTTGAAGAGGAGGCGGCATAGACAAACCTTTTAACCCCGGCATCCCTTGCTGCCACAAGCATGTTAAGAAACCCGCCGATATTTGAGACATTCGTTGCGATGGGATCCTTTATGCTCCGTGGAACGCTTCCTAAAGCCGCATGGTGAAAAATATAATCACACTCAGCTGTTGCCCTCCTGCATGTTTCCAGTTCGCAAATATCCCCTTCGATGAATTTAAACCGCGGATGGTTAATAAAATCCTTGATGTTTTTGAAAAAACCGGTACTCAGGTTGTCAAGGCAAACAATGTCATTGTCGGGAAGAAAATGTTCAACCAGGTTGCTTCCGATAAAGCCGGCTCCGCCTGTTATAAGAATCCGCTTGTTGTATAACCTGGGAGAGTCTTTCATAGTTAAGGGTTATTTTTTTTCTGTAATATAAGGATGGTAATATATCAATTGCTTCCTGTTTACCTCTTGTTTGATCCATGAGATGTGCTCTCTTCCCTGGGCCTTTACTGCGCATCCCATTTCAGCGTATTTTCTCATCTTATCATCTTTGAACATTCCAAAAGCATCAACTACGGCAATGGAACCACCAGACCAGAGGACTGCCAGAAATTTAATGCTTGATTTTCATCATCCTGATTGTTTTCTTTTCGCAGCGTTCATGAATATATGATAAATCTGTTTCCCAAATACAATCCCCAATCCGCCAAGTAAACCGAGGATTAGCATCAGAAACATTGTTTGCCTTGTTTTAGGTGCATTATTCTGTGAGGCAGGAGAAGCGGGTTCCAGGATGTTAATGACAGGAATTTGATCCTGTTCTTTTATTTTAGCATTTTCAAGTTTTTTGGCTAATTCGCAGCACACCTCAAATCTTAGATCGATCTCTGATTTCAGGCGCAGTAAAGTTATGGTGTCTGTCAGTTTACTGCCATGGTTATACTGAGTGTAAAAATCAGACAATGTCTTCAGCGATTGCAAATAGGCCTCCTCAGTTTCATTGTAACGTTTGATCAGAAATGCAAGTTTTTTCTGTGTACGTTGCGTACGGAAAGTTAACAGGTATTTCCCAAGTCGCTGACCTATGCTGTCGGCAAGTTGCCTGGCAAGGATTGGCTCCTGCATTATGACACTGATTTGCAGTGTTCCAGCATTGCCGGATGTGGTAGTAATACGACCCATAAGCCCAGCCAAACTGCCCTGTGGGGGTTGAGTATGGTCATTGAGCGCCTCCAAAACGGTAATTGACTTATTGCTGCCTGGAAGAATTAACCTTAACTTCAAAACTTCTGTCATGAAAGGATTGCCAGTAATCAAAGTGGGCAGGAGCTCCGGTGTTGGAGAGTCTGTAACCAAGGTTAAATTTGACTTATATTCTGGGATCACCTTGAATTTTTGAACCAGGACTGATAACCCACCTAAAATCAGGAATACAACCGTTGTAATCACGATGGTTTTTCGACCTGACCAAAGCCGCCTGGTAAATTCAATTATATCTACTTCGTCCTCCGAAATCGATTTTTTATTGGATACTTCAGACATTATACTTTAGTTTTGAGTGATCCTGTGGTTAATGAATACTCACACATTACCCTGGGGTTTCTTTTTATTCATCCATTTTTCAACAAACAAAATCGGAATATAAGAAAGGATGGTTGCAACTCCAAATAACACCAGTAACAACCATGCAACAGACAAAAAACGCAGATACCAGGAAAGAACAATAAAACAAATGCTGGCTAAGAACAACACGAGGGTTGACAGAAAGTGAGAAAGTCCGAGCTTTAAAAGATAATGATGAATGTGGGTTTTATCGGGGGTAAATGGATACCTGTTCTTTAAAATGCGCGTAATAAAAACACGCAATGTGTCAAAAATCGGGATCATCATGATTCCGATAGAGACAGCCGGTGCCGCCTGGATGGCCCAGGGCCCTTTGAGGGTGATATTCAGTTCATTAAACTTAATCGCCATCACTGCTATAATGAAGCCAAGCAGGAGTGCACCCGTGTCGCCCATGAAGATCTTATTTTTCTTTCCATACACATTGAAAAAAAAGAAAGCCAGCAGGGCGCCAGCCAATGCAGCCGACATGATCGCCCAGTTGTACTCGCCAACCAGGTAAAACCAGGCGCCAAATGTACCCGATACCAATATTCCCAGGCTGGCCGAAAGGCCGTCTATTCCATCCATCAGGTTGAAACAGTTGGTTATGCCAACAATTGTTATAATGGTAAACAGAATACCCATGTGATAGTTAAGCTCCCAGATCCCCAGGAAACCATGAAGGTTGGTTATGAGGATTCGTCCGAAAACGATGGTAATGAATACGGCAATAAGCTGAGCTACCAGCTTTTTAAAGGGTGTTATACCAACGATGTCGTCTTTGAACCCCGTAAAAAAGATGATCATGAGCCCGGCAATTGTATATTGGAATTTAGGAAAATCACTGAAATCGAAGAATATCAGCAATGATATGGCCACCCCGTTAAATATGGCCAGACCACCAAGGGTGGGTGTTTTGTGAATATGCGATGCACGGTCGTTTGGTTCATCAAAAAGCGACTTTGCCTTGGCAATCTCAACGATTGATGGAATCAGGAAAAAGGAGATGGCAAAGGCAAGACTGAAGCAGAAAATCAGTTTGAGGTTGATTTCTCCTAAAATGAAATCCTGAAAACTGTTAAAATATGGGAAATTCATATTAATGGCTTATGGTATTCGGCGTTCACGCTATTTCTATTCTCTGCGCCTTGCGTTATCTGGCATAGCTTCGCCCTTTCGGTCACAGTATGTAAACTTACCTGGTAGTTTTCCTCTTTCTTATCTCCG
>CAISJJ010000388.1 GCA_903885595.1 uncultured Bacteroidales bacterium | reverse complement strand
TCAACTCCTTTGATGGTGACAACTACCTCACCCGTCATCTGATTCTGAATCGTGATACCCTGAAGCAGGAGCTTCGTGATATCGAGTTTAACTTTATAGAACTCAAGAAGTTTACCAAAAGCGAAGAAGAGCTTGACAGTATAATTGAGAAGTGGATCTATTTTATTAAGAACGCCGACAATCTTACAATGATTCCAAAAAATGCTGAGGCTATACCTGAGCTTAACGAAGCGTATAAGCTGGCATCCATGAACGCCTGGACTGAAGCGGAGTTAGAGATCTACGAATACTGGCAGATTCGAGATGCCGGAGACAGATACAAGATTCAGGAGGAGTTTGAGAAAGGGAAGATTGCGAGAAATTCCGAAATCGCCATAGAGATGATAAAAGATGGCGAATCAAATGCGAAGATCAGGAAATATACCGGGTTGACGGATGATCAGATTGTGGGTTTGAGGGTGGATAAATAGATCCGTCCCCTTTTCCCTAGAGGTACTCCCTGTGTGAATACCTGTTACGGAAATGAGTTTTGATGGGTGAATGAAAATAATCGGTATTATGTCCCCGGAATATTACAAATTTTGCAGGAGGATTTTATGACAAAATTGCAAAAAGACGAATTGATGATTTTGCTTGAATCGATTGACAGCAAAATGCAGATTACTGTGGAGACTGTTTGCTCTCTAAATGATAAAATTGAGGGCGTTGAGGAGAGGATTAACAACCGGATTGATCATATGGATAATATCCTTAGAGTAACGGTAGAAGAAGTTGCTTCACTTCACAAGAAAGTTGATGCTGTTGACAAGAAAGTTGATGCTGTTGACAAGAAGGTCGATGCTGTTTACCAAGAATTGGTTGCCCACAGGAATGATACCGAATTGCATCGGCGCTCAACAAAGCGTCCGTCATTAAAAAAAGTAGCCTGAGGTGACAAAAAATGGAGCAGAGAAAAGATCCGTATGTACTGAGAGTAGAACCTGTTTCTTAAACCAGTCTTTTCCCCCCCTAATAGGGGCTTTTAAGCTCAGTTAATAGCTATTTTTGGAACATTAACTCTCATAATTTAGATAGTTAGCTTGGTCCGACCCCACAAGATGGCCAATGTAAAAAGTGTAGGTTTGACACCCTGCCCTAAAAATAATCGGTATTATGTCCCAGGAATATCCCTGTCCCCGGAATATCCCGAAATGGGGATGCCCCTATTTATGCCACTGAAAAAAATGGGTATTATGCCCCAGGAATATTGCCTTTATTATAATGAGGTTAAAATATGAAAGCTAAAAAACAGCGTAAACTGATTACTTTTGACTGGGCGATGAAGCGTCTTCTGCGTAGTAAAGCCAATTTTGATATACTGGAAGGATTTCTTAGTGAACTATTAGACGAAGATATCGTGATTTTGGAAATACTGGAAAGTGAGAGTAACAAAGAGAGTAAAGCAGGTAAATTCAATAGGGTTGATATTAAAGTAAAAAACAGCGCTGGCGAGTTTATCATTATAGAAGTGCAGTATGACCGTGAACTTGACTATCTACAACGAATTCTTTATGGCACCTCCCGGGTGATAACGGAGCAGATGCAGGAAAGCAAACCTTTTTCCAAGTTAGTAAAGGTAATCTCTGTCAACATTCTCTACTTTGATCTTGGTCATGGCAGCGATTATATTTACCATGGAACAACAACTTTTAGGGGCAAGCATCTTAACGATGACCTGTTACTTGATGAGAGACAGCAGAAGTTGTTCGGCAACACACAAATCCACAATCTTTTCCCGGAATATTATCTGATAAGGATTAATAATTTCAACAATATCGCAACAAATTCACTTGACGAGTGGATATACTTTCTTAAGAACGAAGAGATCAAGGATGAATTCAAAGCCAAAGGAATACAGAAAGCGAAGAAATCGTTTTCCCTATTGAACCTACCAGATAAAGAACGTCTGGCGTATGCCAAGTATCAGGATGATTTACGTTATCAGGCAAGTCTTGTAGAGTCAAACTACGGTCTTGGACGCTTGGAAGGTAGAGACGAGGGTATAGCTATCGGTATTGAGAAGGGGCATGAAAAGGGAATTGAAAAGGGGAAGATTGAAGGAAAGATAGAAGGGAAAATCGAAATTGCTATTGAGATGATAAACGATGGCGAATCAAATGATAGGATCAGGAAATATACCGGGTTGACGGATGTCGAAATAAATGGCTTGCGGAAAGGTTAAGTTGCGAAAAGGGATTTGTCAAATGCATAGGTGACCCCTCATATTCATTGGCCACAGATTGACACAGATGTTCACAGATAACGGCAAAAAAGGCAATTATGTCAGACGACGTCTTCGCAGAGTTTCTTCATAAAGACACCAGCTTTCAGATTATTGCAGCTGTCTATGAAGTTCACAATATACTTGGTTTTGGATTCCTGGAATCCGTTTATCAAAAAGCACTTGTAAAAGAACTTCTGTTGAGGGGTTTAAAAGCTGAGGCTCAGAAAGAGATAATCGTCAGGTATAAAGGTGAAGATATTGGCTCATTCTACGCCGATATAGTCGTAAACGACGATATAATCCTGGAACTAAAAGCTATAGAAAATTTAACAAAAGCTCACGAAGCTCAGCTACTCAATTATTTAAAAGGTACCGGACTAAAACTGGGATTCCTGATTAATTTTGGGAAAGAAAAAGCCGTATATAAACGTATGGTTTTGTGATTCTGGTTTACCCCAAAAAGCGTTCAGGTTTAGATTTCATCTGTGTACATCTGTGGCTAAAGAAAAGATTTAAGGCCTGCT
>CAISJJ010000387.1 GCA_903885595.1 uncultured Bacteroidales bacterium | reverse complement strand
TGACAATTATACCCGCCTGGGGCTGATCTTGTGTGTAGCAGGCATGGTTGTGATCGGATTCACAAGCATCATTTACGAAATGGTGTTTGGCCTTTCGTTCGGGTTGTATTAATATTTGGTGGTAGCAACTGGGCATACACTGTTTCTACCAAAATATTTTAAATGAAAAATCAACATGACATCATTAAAAGGCAAACACAATATTGTTGAAATAGAAGGCGTTCGCTGTACTTTGGTTGAATCAGGAGCCTCAGTGGAACGGGTGGCGTTTTTAAAGGAGATTCTCAGCTTCAATCGTTATATAGTCAAAACCGAACCTGAAAAAGCAAAGGATGGCAGTTTGCTCAATACCTTTGTTATTGGTGTAACAGATTTAATGTTTAATCCGGTCATCGTTGTTTATCAGAAAAAACTTTTTAAACCCAACGGGGAAAATATAAACCCGGCTTTCTGGTATCAGTGGCCAGAATCGGATGCCATTCCTTACTGGCAGGTCATCCATTGAAAATGCAGAAAATTGCAAAATATTCTTCCTGGATAATTGCATCCTTATACTTCGTGCTGGGAACTTATGTACTTGTCAGTGATCGCTTTCAATACATGAGGAAAGAATTCCGGATTGTTTTTTCCATCTTTTTATTTCTTTATGGCGGTTTTCGTTTGGTAAGGCTTTGGTCAAAAAGCCGTGAGGACAGTAACAATTGACCGCCCATAAAGTGAGAGGTTTATTTGCCCGAATTTCATGAATATTTCCAGCGAAACAACGCAAACCAACAAGGACTATAATAAATTTAGTATTTTTGTGTTGTAACTAATATATAACAGCCCGGTTGGGTAAAAGAATGAGATTCAAGAGCGGAATTAAACGTTATATCAGATGGGGTTTCTTTGTTTCTGGCATAATCCTTTTTCAGTCATGTGGTGGAGGATCAGGAAAAATAATTGATACGCCCACGTCAGGCCGCATCAAAATTTGTTGCGACGATTCCTATCGGTTATTGATGGAAGCGGAGTTGTTCATGTTTGAAAACATTTACAAAAGGGCGAAGGTTGACACCATGTTCAAGACCGAAGCCGATGTGATCAATGATTTTATGAATGATTCGGTACAGCTTATCGTCGTTAACCGGAAACTGTCTGAAAATCAGGTGAAATATCTGAATGAGAGGCAGTATATCCCCAAAACGACCAAGATCGCGCTGGATGCGGTTGCTTTCATCGTGAACAACGACAACTCGGACTCCCTGCTGTATTATCAAAACATCCGGGATATTTTCATGGGAAAAATAACAAACTGGAACCAAATCAACCCCAAAACAAAACTGAAAGAAATGGTCGTGATTTTTGATCATTTCAAATCGGGAAACCCACGGTATTTCAAAGAAAAATTTAACATCGACTCGCTACCCTCCAACTGTAAAGCGGCAGAAAGCAACGCGGAAGTAATAAATTTTGTGGAGAAGAACAAGAATGCGATCGGAGTAATCAGTGTAAACTGGATCAGCGATCGGGCTGATACCATTTCACATAACTTTTTGAAAAGATTCAAAGTTGTCGGAATTTCCCTGGAAGGGGATAACAGCCCCGGTGCGGCATTTTACCGCCCTTTTCAGGGGTACATTGCAGAAGGGTCTTACCCTTTTGTAAGAGAAGTTTATTGCATTAACCGTCAGCCATATACAGGTCTGGCACATGGAATTGCATCGTTCATTGCCGGAGAGAAAGGACAATTGATCGTTTTACGTTCGGGTCTTGTTCCTGCTGCGATGCCCGTG